>JABSPQ010000099.1 GCA_013214205.1 Flavobacteriales bacterium | reverse complement strand
TTAGCTGTGCTTCCCGACTATAAGTTATTAATTGACGATTTCGATTGTCTGGCAAATATTTACTAAAGTACTTTATCAAGCCATGTGTGCGCTCCAGCTTCTCTAGTAAGATCAATGACCCATCTGAACTAATTTCTGAGCATAAAAAGTCCACGGATACTGATGTATTCCCTCTGTAAAATATTGTGTTTTCGTTCCTCATTTCTGGGTGTATTTCTAATGCTTAAGTAAACAATCTAATCATCTGTAAATTAGTTGTTTACCACCAGTAAAACCCTCGGTATTGTGAGTTTTGCGGGTTAAAAAGTGGGAGTCTTAGATTAGGGCTCCATTTAACCCTTAACGTAGGCAAACCTCAATATAGAGATCTTAGAAACCTTGCTTGCAAAAGTTATTTAAGGGCAATATCTAAAGTGGGAGAAGTGTATTCGCCTGGAGGTTCTGAATTTAAACACAAGGGTGTAAAGGGAATTATTGTGAACATGCATGAGTTTGTGGGAAAACATAAACTTTCAATAAGAGAGAAAATAAAGGCGCAATACAAGAAATTTATGGAATATACGTCTGCAGAGTTAGACCTCAATTTTGAAATAGAGCCTGTGCATTTAAGTTCACATAACGGGGTTTTAAATGGACATCCCAAAATGTATGAAATACTCAGATACGTATGTCAATTTGATCTCAAGCTTAATGCAATAGTTCCCATGCGCTGCCCATCTCTTATCGCATACGACCCTGGCGTTCACGTTTGGAACGAAGCCAAGCAGAAATTATTAACGAAAGCACAGTTAAAGGCAATGAGGGTGCTGAAAAACGGCAAGACGGTTAGCGACTGGATGAGAACAGGACAAAGAGGCCAATTTGACGAAGATATTAAAGCAGGTAGTGCATTAGGTACAGACTATTTTGTGACTCATTATTTTCTTCAGGGCCGAGAAGGACATTTTGAAGAAATAATAGACAGGATGAAACTCAGTCCGGATGGTGGAAATAATTCTTATGAAATGGTAGTTCATCCTGTTGCCTATAAATATGAGAGTGATTATTACAGCATGCCTAAAGGGGTTAAAACGGGGAAATTCCATTTACGCAGAAAAGAAGGACGCAGGCTTCGTGAAGGGGACGATTTTAGAACATATGTCGATAATAAGAATATCGATATTTACTAAGCCCATAATTTAATCCCGAAATACTAATCACCATTTGTACTCAAAATATTTCAAAAGGTAGATAATAAAAGATGCAGCAAAGGCCTTCGATGGTCTAAACTTTTATCTGGTAAATATCTTCTATCACGTCTTGCTCCAAAATCAGATAGGGCTCTAGTAATTGCTATTTGTATGTCTTCACTTTGGTCTCAAAATTTGGAAATTCAAATGACTTATATCGTCTGATTTAAAGATTGTTAATAGTTATGTTGTATCGTTAGAGGTAGTTGTGTAATGGTAATTAGGTGTTAATACTATAAATTATTTGCAATTTAAATTGTAAACTTGTCCTATCTGATATCAAACACATTGAGGGTAAAACCTAAATTTATTTATTGGTGGATTGCGTTAAAGCCAAAACAGACCTGAATACTATGAAAGGTGTCCTTATAGCAGATCGTAGACCCGTATGTCGTATCGTCGATTTAAGCGATTTGAAAGAAATAGTGTGCAAGCATGTACATGCTAGTTTCGCATTACAGATAGAATATAATCAATTTAAAAGCATAGTAAGTTTTAACCTGAAACCAAATTGGTGTAACATTTTTTAAGTATGCTCGTCAAGTTATTTAAATATCAGCTCTCAATAAATCCTATAGAAGCATACAAAGAAAGGGTATTGATTAGCTTTTTATGGATCACTGCCATTTTCTCTTTGTTGTATGTGGCCATTAGTTTGTTTATAGAATTTGACATTGGTGTAACTACAATGTTGGGCAATTTTGTTCTTTTCGTACTGATTCTATGGGGGTTTTTAAAGAATATTTTTAGTTATTATGTTGCCGCCAATTTATACATTACCAATGCATGTTTTGTAGCAATAACAACCTGTACTTACTTTTCAGGAGGTTTGACTTCTCCTGTAATTCCATGGTTCATTTTAGTTTCTCTCATAGCGTTGCTCTTATTTGGAGCAGGTAAAATAACATGGATTTGGTTAGGGGTTTCGGTTGCCATAGTTATTTCACTTGCGGTGGGAAGCATAATGGGGCATGAATTCCCTGTGGCCTACAATGAAAAGCATACTGCTTTTTTTAGGATTGTTTGCTTATTGGGGCTCATTCTTATTTTACTTACGGTGAGTTTAATCTTTGAAAATTCGAAAAACAAGGCGTTTGCTAAAACTCAAAAAAAGAGTTTAGAAATAATGGATAGTATCCATTATGCGGAAAGAATTCAGAAGGCCATATTGCCTACACGCAGTTATATAAAAGAGCTTTTACCTGAATCTTTTGTTCTTTATAAACCAAAGGATATTGTTGCTGGCGACTTCTACTGGGTAGAATCAAAAATCATTAAGAATGGAGCCGCTGTTGAAAAGGAGAATCAACTGGTTTTGTTTGCAGCAGCGGATTGTACCGGTCATGGTGTGCCAGGTGCAATGGTAAGTGTGGTATGTAGCAACGCGCTTAAAAGGGTGGCTAACGAGTATATGTTGCTTAAACCTTCGGAGATTTTAGATAAGGTTTTGGAAATTGTGCTAGAGCAGTTTGAACAGTCGGAGGAAGATGTTAGAGACGGAATGGACATATCGTTGTGCTCGTATAACACCAGTACAAATGAATTGCAATTTGCAGGAGCGTACAATGGTTTAATGATTGTTAGAAACAACTCGAAGGAAATTGAAATGATTTCTGCAGATAGACAACCCATTGGGAAATATGAAAATCTGAAGTTATTTACGAATCACATTATTCAACTCTATAAGGGCGACCGAATCTATATTTCTACTGATGGGTTTATGAATCAATTTGGTGGGGATGCAGGGAGGAAGATGAAATCAAAACGATTTAAAGAAATGATTTTTGAAATGCGAAACAACTCTATGGAGGATCAAGAGTTTATTCTTGAAAAGCAATTTAGCGCTTGGCGGGGAAATTACGAACAGCTAGATGATGTTTGTGTTATTGGTATGTTGGTAAAATAGGGCGATTATATTTTGTTGAATTTCATTATGATAAAAAGGTATTAACGTTAATTATGGTTTCACGATTGGAAAATATTTTAATAGTTGGCGATGAAAAAGGTCCTGCTGTTAGCTTTGGTTCTAAAACAGGTATTATCGAAATTAAGGGGCGATGGGTTACTGAGAATCCGATAGCCCTAAACAGGGTTATGTTAAAATGGGTAAAGGAATATGCCAATTCACCCCAAGAGAAAACGGAATTGAATATTTTCCTAGATTATTTTAGTTCTGTCGCGGGTAAATGTCTTTTAGTTTTGATGGAAGAGTTTCAAAAGGTGGATGGAGTTACCGTAAATTGGTATCACCGAGAGGATGACGATGACATGATGGAATGCGGAAAAGATTTTGAATCTATTCTAAATCTAAAATTCAATATTGCTGTTGTTACAACGCTGCAACTCGACAATATTCCAAATGGCCATTAACTCTAAGGGCGTGCTGGTTATATCTTTCTACAGTACTATGTATAATTTCTTATTGCGAAAACTTATCCAAGAAATCTTTTTTGCGGGTAGGGGAGACTCGTACATAACTTCCGTCGGAAAGAATTACCTCTCCGCCTTTTCCTTTTTTGTATTGCTTTACAAAATTAATGTTAACGATGTGTGATTTATGTACACGAACAAAATCGTAATCGGAAAGGGTTTCTTCGTAAAACTTAAGCGTTCGGCACACGGTTCGTTTGGTTCTGTCGGTTAAATAGATGTCGGTTAAGTTGTCGTTGGCGTCGCAGCGAATAATTTCATTTAGAGTTACCACTTCAAACCCATCCAACATGGGGAGCACCATTTTTTTAGATTGTCTGTTTTCGATAGCCAAGTTTTCTAGCAGAATGTTTGAAGTGTGTACACTGTTTTTATCAGAAATTTGTTGCTTCACTTTTTTAACTGCATCAACCAATTCGTCTATGCTTACAGGTTTCAAAAGGTAATTGCTCGCGCTTAAATTAAGTGCTTCTAGTGCGTACTTACTAAAGGCTGTTACAAATACCACTTCAAAATTCAATGAATCGAATTTTTCCAACAAATCAAATGCGTTTCCGAATGGCATTTCAACGTCGAGGAAAACCAACTGCGGTTTCTTTAAATTAATTAAGTCGTAGCCTTCGTTGATGTTTTTGGCTTCTCCCAACAGCTCTACAGTAGGACAATGCTTCTCTAAATAATTTCGAAGTGTTACTCTGCTCGCTTCCTCGTCTTCGACTATGATTGCTTTTATCTTATCCATTTTTCGGTTGTGGAATCAGTATTGTTACAACGGTTCCTGATCCGTCTTCGTGTAAATTATCCGTAGTTACTTTAATATTTACTTTGTGCAAACTGTTAAATAATTTAATTCTTTCTCCAATGTTTTTTAACGCGATGCTCTTATTTTTCTTCTGATTTTTGGTTTTGAGTTCCTCACTTTTCGCCCTTCCAATTCCGTTGTCTTTAATTATAATCTTTAAATCATTTTTCTCTTTACTCAACTCAATGGTTAGCTCTCCACTTGCTTTTAAGTAACGTAATCCGTGCCAGATGGCGTTTTCCACGTAGGGCTGAATAATCATTGTGGGCAATACAATGGCGTCCTCGTCCAAGTCTTCATCGATGTTTAAGTGGTAGGAGAACTTGTCTTTAAACCTGAAATGTTCCAACTCAATATAGATTTTAATAGTCTCTAATTCTTTACTCAAAGAAATAAAATCATGTTCAGCATTTTCCATTACGGTTCTCATGAGTGTCGAGAATTCCGTTAGAAATTTATTGGCAGATTTCTCATCGCTCATCGATATGAAACTGTTTACCGAATTGAGCGCGTTAAATATAAAGTGCGGATTCATTTGAGATCTTAATGATCGCAATGCTAATTGTTGGTTGGCAATTCTTCTTTGTTTTGAAACTCTAATGATGTAAATCAATGCAGCCAATCCAATTAGCAGAACAGCAGAAAGGAGTGAAATAAGAATCTTTTGAAAGCCTACCAGGTTTTCTTTTAATTCACTTTCTCGCATTAAATGATAGATGGTATTCTCCGACATCTCTACATCTTTTTGCAAAACCTCTAGCTCTAGTATATTTTGATAACCTGTTGCACCAAGCATTTTGGAGCGTTGTTCTAGAGTTGCTAATCTGTTATTAATGGTATCGGAAAGTTCATTGAATCTCAATAAGTAAACCAATGCTTTGTTAGGCTCATTCCTTTTCTGTAGTTCAAGTGCAACTTTATTGATCACCGCAATCTCGTTTAAGTCGATTAAATTGTAGGAGATGTTTTTAAAATATTCATCTAACGAACTGATGGTTTTAGAGAAATTATTGTCGCGGTAATAAGCTTGTGCCAGCTTTAAATTTTCGAGGCCATTGTCAACAAATTGAAGTGCGGCATTTCTTATATCTAATTCTATAGAGGTTAAGTTTTGCTTCCGGAGTGCATCGGTAACAATTTTTTGATTCTCATTAAACTGAGAAAACTGATCAATTATATTGGCATCATTGGCGCCTGGCATAGAAAGGTTATAATAGGATAATCCTTTTTCGGTATTTCCTAAGGAGATGTAACAAGCTGCTAATCGCGAATAACACAATTGCTTTTGAAGGTAGTTGCCAGCTTTTGTTTCTATGGACAGAATTTTTTCGTACAATTCAATTGCTTTCTCAAACTCCTTTAAAGCATACAAGTTTTGAGCAATGGCGTAATCTGCTTCTTCAATTTTGGCGCTATTTTTTTCTATTCCCTTATAAATAATGAAATGGTCTATTGATTTAGAATAGTCGCCTAGTTGAATGTAAATCTCAGCTAGGTCTAAATAGTAAATAGCTGGAATTTCGTAACGAGTAGATACCTTAATTAGCTTTTTTAGTTTACCGGCGCCATAGCTGTCTTCGGCTAGCTTCATGAAGTGTAACGCGAGCTGTGGCTGGTGTAATTCTTTATAAGCTCGTCCCAATAAATTGTATGCAAATGTAACGGAGCCGTGCAGGTTTTCTTTGATGGCAATCTTAACTATTCTATCAAGTTCCTTGATGGCTTCATCAGGTGCAATTTCAATCTGCGCTTCAATTTCTTTTAAATCGTCGTAAGTGGTAATATCCAAATTAGAGATGGCCATCTTCGACTTTTTATCTACAGGATAATCGAGGAGCATTTTTTGAAGAGCTGTAGAATCTTTATGTCCTGCATATCCAAAGTTGATGCAAGTAAAGAGCATTAAAATGACGCATGTAATTACCTTGTTCATTTTATAAATGTAGTCATTTTGTAATCAATCCAAAATCTGTAAATGCTCGAAAGTCACTGATGTCAGGTGTTTGGCAGTTTGTTTTTATGCTTATCTAATTAGTTAATGTAGTTCCCTAATTGAAAAGGGCAGTTCCCTAAGTTGTCATTTTTTTTAAAGTTTCTTCTCGATAGATTTATTCTACAAATCAAAAAAACACGTCATGAAAACAACAATTAAAATACTTGTGTACTGCCTAGCTACTTTGCTTTTTGCTTGTACACAAACTGGAAGAATTTCAAAAAAAGAGGCCGAAGCTCAGGCTGTTGAACAAGCTCGAATTAGAGCAATAGAAGAGTCTATTACAAGCGCAGTGGAACGGGCAAGATTGGAGGAAGTAAATGATTCGATTGCTGCGGTTGAGAAGGAGAGAAATAGAAAGAAAATAAAAATTGCCATTTTGCTCGACACTTCTAACAGTATGGATGGACTGATTGTTCAAGCGAAAAATCAGTTGTGGAAAATAGTTAACCAGTTGGCTAAAGCAACGGATGAAAATGGTGAAGATCCTAAGATTGAATTTGCTTTATATCAATATGGAAATGATGGGTTATCGATACTCGACGGCTATATTGAAATGGTAAGCGGTTTTACATCGGAACTCGATTTGATTTCGGAGAAGTTGTTTTCATTAACAACAAATGGTGGTTCGGAATATTGTGGCAATGTTATTCAGGTTGCTTTAAACGAATTGAATTGGAGTGAAATACCAGATGATTTACAGATGATTTTTATCGCTGGTAATGAAGGATTCGACCAAGGATCAGTGAGCCATGTTGAAGCATGTAATTTGGCGAGAACTAAGAACGTGGTTGTCAACACTATTTTCTGTGGCAACTATCAACAAGGAATTGGATTTCATTGGAAGGATTGTATTGGCGAAGGAAATGGCAAATACATGAACATCGATCAAGATGCCTTAGTTGTGCATATCCCTTCTCCATTCGATAAGGAAATTCAAAAATTAGACTCTAAACTTAACGACACTTACATTCCATATGGCAAAAAAGGATCTTCGAAAAAGAAAAAACAGATTGCGCAAGACAAAAATGCGAGCAGTTATGGAGCAGTAAATTCTGTAAAGCGAACCATGTCGAAGGGAACCAAAATTTACAAAAACAATACTTGGGATCTGGTAGATGCGTCCGACACCAGTAGGTTTAAATTGGTTGAAGTGAAAACCGAAATGCTTCCCGACACCATGAAGGCCATGAGTTTGGCTGAAAGGAAGGTCTATCTCAATAAACACAAGGTGGAACGGAATGCTGTTAAATCTGAAATAATGGAGTTGAAAAAGAAACGGGAGGCGTATGTCGCTAAAGTGAAATTGGAGAATGCTAAAGAAAGCGAGAATCAATTGGACGACGCCATCATCTCATCGATTGTAAAACAAGCAGAGGCCAAATCATTCAGGTTCGAGCGTGCGAACAACTAATCAGGTTGAAGTATGACGTATATTTTAATCGCACTTTGGTCAATGCAGGGCAGGCTTGCATTGACCCAGCCGAACCTGAATAATTACAATGAAATCTTAAATAATTTTAAGAATAAGAAGGTAGAAATTGGAGCGCAAAAGGAAGATGCTATTGATACGTTTTCTTCGCTGCTTTTCACAACCATGTCGGATAGCATATTCCCGGCTTGGTACGGAACTCCATGGGATTTTAATGGCATCTCTAACGTACCAATGGAAGGGGAAATAGCTTGTGGATATTTTGTGAGTACCACCTTGAAGCATGCAGGCTTTAACCTTAATCGGTACAAACTTGCACAACAATGTTCGTCTGTAATAGTTAATAAAACATGTGGATCTAAAAATGTGCAGCGTTTCAATTCGCTGAACAAAATGCTCGAATTCCTTAAAAACAAAAAGGAAGGGATTTACATTTTAGGGCTAGGCTACCATGTCGGTTTCATTGTGGTAGAAAAAGGAACTGTGTTTTTTGTCCATTCCGATTTCTTTTCAGACAAGGTGAAACGAGAATTAGCCATTAATTCAATGGCGCTTAATTCGTCGGAGGTGTTTGTACTAGCCAATATTACTAACAACGAAATACTGATGAACAAATGGTTGAACAACACAAAAATCTATTAATGAAAACGAGGGCTTTTTTGTTCGCATCTGTGATTTTTCTTTTTTATGGCTGTCATATTTCCGCTCAGGATAAAGACATGCTGATTTCAAAAGCAACAATTAAAGAAGCATTTGAATTCTGCAAGAAAAACAAAATGGATTCTACCTACTGCATTTTTGTCGATCTAAGTGTGCACTCTGGAAAAAACCGAATGACGGTTTGGAATTTTTCTTCCAGCAAAGCTGAGCGAAAGAGTTTGTGCAGTCATGGGAGTTGCAATGGTAAAACAGGACCAGGTTATTCTTATGATAAAGCTGTTGTAAATAACATATCAGAGAGTTATTGCAGTTCGGTAGGCAAATATAAAATTGGCAAGCGGGGTTATAGCAATTGGGGAACTCACTTTAACTACAAGTTGCATGGGTTAGACGATACGAATAGTAAAGCATACGACAGAATTATTGTGTTGCATTCCTACGACGCTGTACAAAAAGAGGAAACGTATCCCGATTATTTAATATGCAGTTGGGGATGTCCGATGGTGTCTAACGAAACCATGAATTACTTCGATGAAAAGTTAAAGAAATCAACCAAGCCAGTTTTACTCTGGATGTACAATTAAGAGTTATTAATCAATAAAAATCAAAACATGAAATACGAAGTATTCACGAGTTCCTTTAAAAGATATAGAGCGATAAGTAAAAAAGTAATAGTAATAATGAGCATTTTGGTATTCGGGTTTGCGCTTGCAGGAATCGATTCAAAAAAGACCAAGAACTACAATTTTCAGGATGGCGACATTATTTTTCACACAGGTAAATCGGGTCAGAGTATGGCTGTTCAATTGGCTACACATTCAAAGTTTTCTCATGTAGGTATTATATTTAATACGCCTAAAGGTCTTATGGTTTATGAAGCTGTTCAGCCGGTTAGAATCACACCAATCAATAAGTTTATAGCGAGAGGAGTAGATGGAGTATACACCGTAAGAAGGTTGAAAGATGCCGATGAGGTTTTAACCGAAGAGGCGATTGCGAAAATGTTGGCCGTAGGGAATAAATATATCGGAATGGATTACGATCCGTATTTTGAATGGAACGACGACAGAATTTATTGCTCGGAATATGTTTGGAAAATTTACAACCAAGCTTTAAATCTTAAAATTGGTGAGCTTCAAGAATTGCGAAACTTCGATTTAAAGCATGCAGAAGTTCAAAAAACAATGAAGGTGCGTTACGGCGATAATATTCCTTACGACGAACAGGTAGTTTCTCCCGCCGCTATGTTCGAATCAGATTTGTTGGAGACGGTTGAATAGGAGGATTGAGTGTGATTTGGAGGGGTTCAAGTCCCGCTCCTTGTACTAAACGGGACGAATTGATATTTTTATCAGTCCGTCCCGTTTCTTTTTTTAGCAAACGCTCTGTTGACGGGGCAACCCCGAGGATGAACTTATTTAACTTAGTGGTTCTATAACCTGTTTTTGAGTAGATCAAATTTTCGGGGAATATAGAACCAATGATTTCCTGTTTGCCAGTTGTTTGTGCTTTTTCATATAGGATATTGATGTTTCTAACCATATCAAAGGAGAAGTCTGCGTATTGTTCGTAGTTGGTTGAGATATTTTTAATCTCCTTCTTAACTTCTGTCTGATCTTTGATTTTATCATTAAATCGCTTCATCATTTTGTTGAAGTCTAAGGCCGAAATAAGACCGTCTGCGTAATCTTCTTCTAGTTTAGCTATTCGGCTCTTATTTGTATCAATTTCCTTATTAGCACTTTTAATTTTAGGAGCCTGCAAATATCCCCCATTATGGGCTACCGTGTGTACACAAGTATTTTGAGTATCTTGGTGTCCCACAATGGAAATAGGTTTTGAAGGATGCTTTGGAGACCGCAGGTTACAGCTCCGAGCAAGAAAGATGGTCAGTGAATTATTTACCAAATGTGTTCACTCA
>JABSPQ010000098.1 GCA_013214205.1 Flavobacteriales bacterium | reverse complement strand
TGAGTGAACACATTTGGTAAATAATTCACTGACCATCTTTCTTGCTCGGAGCTGTAACCTGCGGTCTCCAAAGCATCCTTCAAAACCTATTTCCATTGTGGGACACCAAGATACTCAAAATACTTGTGTACACACGGTAGCTTCCTTTAAGGGGACGCTGTCACGCGGCACGCGTGACTGAGGGGTTACCAAATCCTAATTACATCGGCTACTAACCAACGTTTGTCCCTAGCTTCCATCATGATGAACATGGAAGCGAAAATATCTTCTTCTCTAAAGATAGAGAAGATGGCTACTGCCTTGGTTTTGTCTTTTGAAACAGATACTCGCGATACTTGATAGAACCCGTGAGGTGTTTTGGAATTTTGTCTAAACGTGCCCCAGTTCAGTTTGCCATTACCATTATACCACTGTTCTAAGTCCTGTCTTTGGATACGTTTAATCCCAAGTCCTTCCATCGTTTTGATGTCGTGAACGAAATCTGTTGTATCCTTAGCCAAAGACATTAGTAACCCCGACCAGATGGTGTCTGCGTCAATCTTTCTAAATTGATGTGGGAAATCTTGTCTGTGTTTTGGACTCCGCAAGAAGTTATCAGCTTTGAAAGGAGGTAGCAATATACCCTCGTCCAATAGCGAAAGCTGTTCTACACCAGCAGAATCAACGATTGCCTTAAGCATTTCATTATCTGGGATGTAAACTCTTCTCGCTTGTTGATGACAACCACCAAAAATCAATACAAATAAGACTAAATACCCGAACTTCATTGATCTCTTATAAAGAAACTACGATGCTTCAGTTACCTCACCAATCCCTCTTTCTTCAACTTTTTTAGCTTTTCTAATATCTGCTGCAACCACTTTGTATTCAGGGCACATCGACTCTGAACAGTGCTCGTTTCCAGTTACCAGATTTACCAAAACTTCAGGGAAGTGGAAGGTCGTGTAAAGAATTCCCGGTTTAACTTGATCCGTTAATTCAACATGTAAATCTACTTTTCCGTATGCAGACGACAAGCAAGCTAAATCGCCAGTTACCAAGCCTTTTGCTTTACCATCTTCTGGGTGAATCAATAAAGTATCTTCCGAAAGAATGATGCTGTTATTAGTTCTACGAGTCATAGTACCACAGTTGTAATGCTCTAATTCTCTACCAGTTGTTAAGATAAAAGGGAATTGTTCTTTGTTCTTAATCAACTCGTTAGACTCTCTCCATTCTTGGAAGTGGAACAACCCTTTACCTCTTTTAAACTCTTCGGTATGCAGAATTTCAGTTCCTTCGTTGTCGCCAGTAACAGGCCATTGCTTACCGTTATCAGTTAAGCCATCCCAAGTAACACCTGCGAAGAAAGGAACAATTTGAGAAATCTCTTGTAGCATTGTATCTGCATCGTAAGCTGGTTGATCGTAACCCATTCTGTTCATAATGTCAACAATGATCTGACCATCTGGCTTAGTACCTTCTAAAGGCTCAACAACCGCGTTAACTCTTTGGATTCTTCTTTCACCATTTGTAAACGTTCCGCTTTTTTCTAAGAACGAAGAAGCTGGTAAAACAACATCAGCGTACTCAGCAGTAGGAGTCATAAACAATTCTTGAACAACCAATAAATCTAATGCTTCCATTGATTTAATTACCTCTGTAGTGTTAGGATCTGTTTGAACAACATCTTCTCCCATAATCCACAATGCTTTCAAATCTTTCGATTGAGCAGCGTCAAACATCTCAGGAATTTTTAATCCAATTTCGTTTGATAAAGGTCTTCCGTAAAATTCTTCGTATTGTTTGTGCGAATCAGCATTGTCTACCATCATGTATCCTGCACCTTGGTGAGGCTGGCAACCCATATCGGCAGCACCTTGAACATTGTTTTGCCCTCTCAAAGGATTCACACCAACACCTTCACGACCAATGTTACCAGTAATCATTGCTAAATCGGCAATCAACTGAACTGTGAATGTACCTTGTGAATGCTCTGTAACACCTAGTCCGTGGAATTCCATTGCGTTTTTAGCAGTAGCGTAACATAATGCTGCATTTCTTGCTAAGTCCTTGTCAACACCAGTAATTCCAGAAAGCTTGTCCATGTCTAAAGCAAGAATCATGTTCTTGAAATCATCAAAACCTTCCGTTCTGTCAGCAACAAAGCTTTCATCTACAACACCTTCCTTGATGATGTAATGCAATAGCATATTCAACATGGCTACATTAGTACCAGGTCTCAGTTGTAAGTGGAAGTCAGCGTATTTAGACAATTCAATTTTTCTTGGATCAACCACAATTAATTTTGCGCCGCCCATAACAGTTTGTTTGATTTTAGCACCAGTTACTGGGTGACCAGATGTTGGGTTAGCACCAATCAAAATGATACAATCTGTTTTCTTTAAATCTTTAATTGAGTTGGTAGCAGCACCTGTTCCGAAACTTCTTTGCATTCCCAAAGCAGTAGGAGAGTGGCATACTCTAGCACAACAGTCGATGTTGTTGGTACCTACAACCGCTCTAATGAATTTTTGCATCAAGTAGTTTTCCTCGTTCGTACATCTCGAAGAAGAAATACCAGCAACAGCATCAGGGCCATTGGTATCTATAATGCTATGTAATTTTTTAGCGATAAAGTCATATGCCTCATCCCAAGAAGCCTCTTGGAAAACGCCATCAACTTTAATTAATGGAGATCTAAGTCTGTCTGCATGATCGTAGAACTTAAATGCATAACGTCCTTTCAAGCAAGTATGCCCTTCGTTAGACTCCGCTTCGTATGGTGCAGTGATTGCTGCAACGGCTCCATCCTTTACTTTAACTGAAAGGTTGCAACCAACTCCACAGTAGGTGCATACAGTTCTTATTTCTTCGTCGGCAACAACTGCTTTCGAATCGAAAATATCGGTGATTGCTCCAGTAGGGCAAGCTTGAGAACATGCTCCACAAGACACACAATCTGAATCTGCGAATGTAGATCCAAGACCCATTACAATTTTACTATCGAATCCTCTGCCTTCAACACTCAATACATGTTGTCCTTGCACCTCGTCGCATGCTCTAACACATCTGTAGCAATTGATACAAGTAGAAAGGTCAGCTCTCATGTAAGCATGACTGTCGTCTTTCAGAAAGTCGAAGTGGTTTTTTCCTTCTGGGTAACGAATCATCGAATGCTCCATGCCAACTTGTTTTGCAACAACTTGTAATTCGTTTGTTCCGTTTTTGTTATCGTTTATTTTTTCTTCTGGGTAATCAGTTAAAACCAGTTCGATGATGTTTTTTCTTAAGGTTTTAATTCTATCTGAATGTGGATAGATGTAAGAATTTTCCAAAACTGGTGTATGACAAGAAGCTTGTGCTCTTGCATTACCGTTTTCTTCCAATGCAACATCAACGCTACAAACTCTACAAGAACCGTAAGGTTTTAAGTTAGGCGCATCGCAAAGGGAAGGAATAGAATCGTCGCCTAAACTTCTGTTAATGAAAGACAAAATTGATTCGCCAGGAACAAAATTAAACGCTTGGCCGTCTATGTAGGCAATTTTCTTATCTACATCAACGCCTTCTTTTTCAATTGAATCTGAGGCTGTATTGGGTTTAAACATCATGGCTTTGTTGTTTTATTGTCTTTAATTATTTGTGAAATAAGCTTTTAACTCATCTCTGAAATATTGTAACGCATTCTTAATTCCTAAAGGTAAACCACCTCCAAGTGCACATAGAGAACCTATTTCCATAGTTTCTAACAAATCGTCCATCAACTTTTTGTCGATTTTATAATCTTCTGTTCTTGCTTTAGCAATCATTTCCTGTCCTCTAACAGCACCAATGCTGCAAGGGAAACATTTACCACACGATTCATCGGCAGTAAATTCAAACAAGTGCTCAAGGTATTCTATCATTGGGAAATCATCTGGAACTGAAACAACTCCTGCATGACCCATTAAAAATCCGTTGCTAGCAAACGATTCGAAATCTAAAGTTAAATCGTTGATTTTATCTGTTGGTACAATGCCACCAAGTGGACCACCAACATGAACAGCTTTAACTGGCTTTTTAAATCCTCCGCCAAATTCGTAAACTACATCTTTGAATGGTGTTCCCATTTCAATTTCGTAGATGCCTGGCTTGTTAAAAAAGCTATCAAGGCTTACTAATTTTGTTCCTGATGATTTTTCTGTTCCGAATTTCTTGTAAGCTGCACCGCCATTTTTCATAATGTAAGGCACGCAAGCTAATGTCTCAACGTTATTTACAACGGTAGGCTTGTTAAACAAACCACGTTGAGCAGGGTAGGGAGGTCTAACTCTCACAACAGCACGTTGACCTTCGATTGATGAAAGCAAAGAAGTTTCTTCACCACAGATGTAAGCACCTGCTCCTTCAACAATTTTAAATCTGAAATCGAAACCAGAACCTTCAATGTTTTCACCATTTAAATCCTTAGCTTCTAATTCTTCAATTGCATTTTTTATTATGGCAACAGATTCAGGATATTCAGCTCTGATGTATAAAACACCTCTGTTAGATCCGATGATGAATCCTGAGATCATCATGCCCATTAGCACAGCATGAGGCTGTTTTTCCATCAAATATCTGTCGGAGTATGCACCCGGATCACCTTCATCTGCGTTGCAAACGATGTATTTTTGTTCGTCCGTTTCTTTTTTTGCTGCTCCTAATTTAAATCCCATTGGGAAACCAGCACCACCACGACCTCTAATTCCAGAATCGTTAATGCATTGTAAAGCATCTTCAGGTGAGTTTTTAATTACTTCTTTAAAAATTTCGTAGTAAGCATCAATTCCTGGGAACTCTGCTGTTAAAATTGGGTCGCTTACGTTGGTGCCAACGTTGTAGGTGTCTGCTCCTAATTCTCTTTTGTCTTCGTGTATGATGTCTGACAAATTGCTGCTATCAATACCAGAATAGTTAGTTCCATTGTAGTTGATCGCTGCATTTTCATGACATCTACCTAAACAGCAAATTTTGCCAATTTCTTCTTCTTTGAAGTTTTCTAGCAATCCTTTTTTAAGATCGTCTTGTGTTCTTGCAGTTAAACATGCGCTTCCGCTACACATGTAAACCTTTTTTCCTTTGTTTTCTTTCTTTAGAAAATCATAAAATGAAGTGGCGCCATATGCGTTGGCATCGCCTACTAAATATTGTTCTGCGAGATCTTTAAGTTTCTCGTCATCTGGTGTTCCGTGCTCTTTTGCCTCTTTTAAAAGGTCTTGGAATAGATTGTTTTCTAGTCCTTTCTTACCTGCTAGATTACTTAAATTATCAGACATAATTGATTTATACTCTTTAAACGTATTGTTAATGGTACAAGTTATGAAAAATCTTAATTCGATTTACGAAGGGATGCAGTAGGTTTTAATCAATCAACTCACGTTAATTCTTGCCTTGCCGCTGTATATGTTAAATCGGTTGTCTCTAACAAACCCTAAAATGGTCATGTTGAACTTGTTAGCAAGGTCTACGGCTAAACTTGAAGGTGCTCCAACGGCCGCTAAAATCGGAATTCCGGCCATAACAGATTTTTGAATCAATTCGAAACTAGCTCGCCCACTTACCATAATTAAACAATCGGAAAGCGGCGTTTTGTTATCAAATAATTGCGACCCGATTAGTTTATCTACAGCATTGTGTCGTCCTACATCTTCTCGCATGGCAATCATCTCTCCTGAGCTATGGAATAGGGCAGCAGCATGAATTCCACCAGTATGTTCGAAAACGGTTTGATGCGTTCTTAAAATGTTGGGTAAATCATGAATGGTTTCGCCTTTAAAAACTGGCTGATTGGGCAGCATTATAGGGCAGTCTAAAGTTTCGATAGCTTCAATAGATGCCTTTCCGCAAACTCCGCAGCTAGATGTTGTGTAGAAGTTCCTGCTCAGTCGCTCAATGTCTACATCAACATTGGGCTTTAGCTCTACCTTAACCTTGTTCCCGTTCTCCTCTGGAGTTTTAGAAACGCAATATTTAATGGTGTTAACGTCGGCATAGATATTGATAATTCCTTCTGTGAATAAGAAGCCTGTCGTTAGTTCGAAATCGTGGCCTGGTGTGCGCATCGTTACAGAAATGCTTTTCTGTTTGCGATCGTTTTCGGGGCCATATCCCAGCTGAATCTCTAGTGGTTCTTCAACCACTAAAAGATCATCAGCTTCATCCACGGAACTGGTTGTTACCTTGGATATTTGAATGGGTTTTACACTGCTTGACATTGTCCTTACGAATTAATATAAGTTCGAGAAACCCTGCGCTTTGCACACCTGCCAGACCCTTAGGGCGGGTTTATCATCCCTCTCTATTTTTTAGAGAGATTATTGCAAAGCAATACCGAGGGAGAGTCTAACCTCTCAATCTTTCGTTTGCTGGATCGAAAATTGGATTTTCTACTACAACTGCTTTACGCTTTACGCCTAAAATTTCAATCTCGTAGTTGCTTCCGATTTCTGCTTTCTCAGTTTTGATGTAGGCTAGGGCCAAACTCTTTTGAACTGTGAAACCGTATCCACCAGAAGAAACTCTTCCGATAATGGTATCGCCATCAAAAACAGGCTCATCCATAAATACATCTGCTTCATTGTCGTCCTCAACAGTCATCATAACCAACGATTCAGGGATCCCTTCTTCTTGCATTTTAAGAAGAGCATCTTTCCCTTTAAAGTCTTTTTTGAATTTAACTGCCCAACCTAAGCCAGCTTCAATAGGGTTTCTTTCGTAGTTCAACTCGTTTCCAAGGATGCAATATCCTTTTTCAAGTCTCATGGACATCATTGCTCTTAATCCGAAATTCACAATTCCGAATTCCTTTCCAGCTTCCATAATTGCATCATAGATAGTTTCTTGATCTTCGTATTTACAATAGAGCTCATATCCTAATTCACCTGTAAATCCAAGTCTAAGTGCTCTTGCATCACGTCCTGCAACCTTAACCATTTTGGAAGTAGCAAATTTGAATTCATCTTTAGAATAATCAGTATCCGAAATTTTAGAAATCAAATCTCTTGATCTGGGACCAGCTAATACTAATACAGCTAAATCTTCTGAGATGTTTTTAATTGTAATCGGGCTTCCTTTAGGAATTGCTTTTTGAATCCAATCAAAATCATGACGTTCTGCAGCAGCAGCAGTAACCACCATAAAATCATCTTCATCTAATTTAGTGATGGTAGTATCGCATCTAATCTTTCCACTATCAGCAAGCATTGTTGTTACAGCTGCTCTGCCAATTGTTTTAGGAACATTATTATTGGCCATGTAGCTTAAGAAATCATAGGCTCCTTCTCCTTTTACAGAGAATTTAGAGAAACCAGATAAATCAAGTACTCCAACGCTATTTCTTACTGCTTTACATTCGTTACCAACATGCTCGAACCAGTTGGTTCTCTTGAAACTGTTGATTTCAGATGCTTCAACGCCTTCTGGTGCAAACCAGTTTGGTCTTTCCCATCCGTAAGTCTGACTCATTACAGCGCCTTGTGCAACCAATTTGTCGAAAATAGGAGTTGTTTTTACGTTTCTTGCAGCCGGACGAATTTCACCAGGATATTCAGCCGAGTACATCATTTTGTACGTTTCTTTTACTTTTTCTTCAGCCCATTTAAGGTCAGCGAATTCTCCGTATCTACGACTGTCCATAAACATCGGGTCGATACTAGTTTCGCCTTCAATAACCCATTCTGCAACATGTAAACCAGCAGCAGCACATTGAGTAATACCGAAGCAGTGACCAGCGTTCATAAAGAAATTCTTAACTCCGAAAGCAGGTCCTACTAAAGGATTTCCATCGGGAGCATAAGTAATAGGTCCGTTAACTTCTTCTCTAATTCCAGCTTCGCCCATTGCAGGTACTCTGCCAATAGCATCCATTAAAATATCTTGAATTCGATCCATGTTCGGATTAAGCATTTTTGAAGCATAATCGTCTGGTACACCAGCTGGATTCCATGGTTGAGCGATAGGCTCGTAAGGTCCAATTAATAAACCTTTAAGCTCTTGTCTCATGTAATACGACGTGTCAGGATCTCTCAATAAAGGAAGCTCCATGTCAGAATTAACCAATTCTTCTAAATCATCGAATAAGATGTGGTGGTGCTCCATTGCAATAATTGGTAGATTGACACCAATCATGTTTGCAATTTTAGTAGCCCAAAGACCAGCACAGTTAATTACGATTTCGCAATCGATATCGCCATTTTCTGTGTGAACAGTCCATTCGTCGTTAGGTTTTTGAGTAAAACCTTTAACAGCATTGTTCAAATAAATTTCTGCACCTTTTGCTTTAGCGCCTTTAGCCATTGCATGCGTAACACTAGTTGGATCTACGTGTCCGTCTTCTGGGTGGTATAAACCGCCTAATAAACCATCAGTTTGAAGCAAAGGATAAACGTCTTTCAATTCCTCTGCTGTCATCATTCTAGAATTTACTCCTAAAATTTTGTCTTTTGCAGTAACATGCTTGTATTCAAGCATTCTTTCTTTATTTAAAGCCAATCGAATACTTCCTGTTGTATGCCAATCTACAGCTTGTCCTGTTTCTTTTTCTAACGTTTGATAAAGCTCAACTGCGTAATTGTGAACTTTAGAAAGATTGAAACCTCTACTGTACTGCGGAATGTTTCCAGCAGCCAACCAAGTAGAACCTGACGTTAATTCGTTTTTATCTACAAGAACAACATCTGTCCAACCCAATTTAGTTAAATGATATAGGGTGCTGCATCCTGCAATACCACCACCGATAACTACTACTCGCGCTTGCTTTTTCACTTGATAAAAATTTAAGTGTTACTAATTTATTCGTTTGTCTCCCCCCCGGAAGGTCGTCTTTTAATCTCTTTTCCTCTTTTCGGATTTATCGAAAATGGATGGTGAATTTAATCAAAAAAGTTTTCCTAGAATAAAATTCTGCCATGAATTCGATAAGAAACATTTGGAGCCTAAAATTAAATAGCTACATTAGCTTTGTTGCACAAGGATAAAACGATTATGGCAGTAAGTATAGGTGAAGCGAAGGCTTTGGTAGAGAAGGAGGTGCAATTACTTTCTGTGAAAGAGGTGTTGTTGGAAGATGCGTTGGGAAGTGTTTTGGCAGAGGATGTTGAGGCGACATTAGATTTACCAAATTTTGATAATTCTGCCATGGATGGTTATGCGATTCGGCATGGTGATGTTGAAAGTAATGATGAAAATCAATTGAGCTTGGTTGGTGAAGTGCCAGCTGGAGGATTTTCTGATCATTTATTGGAGCAAAACGAAACGATTAGGATATTTACTGGTGCTGCTGTTCCTAAGGGAGCGGACACCGTGGTAATGCAGGAACATGTTACTGCAACTGATGATGGAATTAAGATTGATAAATTACCTGTACTTGGTGCAAACATCCGATTAACCGGCGAACAAATAGGAGTCGGTGAAGTGGCTTTGGTAAAAGGAACAGATCTCAACCCTAGTGCGTTGGGTTTTTTGGCCTCGTTCGGAATAACTAAAGTTAAGGTGTTCGAGTCTCCTGCTGTATCGGTTGTTATAACGGGGGATGAATTGGTAGATCGCGGAAATGAATTGGGACAAGGACAGATTTATGAGTCCAATTCAATTGCTTTGATTAGCGCTATCAAGGAAAGTGGCATCGAAAGTTGCAGCATGCATAGATGTTTGGACGATAAGGATGCTTTGTTGAAATTGGTAAAGGAATTATCTGATAAGTCGGATTTGGTGATTTTTACTGGCGGGATTTCTGTTGGAGATTACGATTTTGTAGGGGAGGTGCTTGCCGAATTGCAAGTGAATGAGGTGTTTTACAAGGTGAGGCAAAAGCCAGGTGGTCCTTTGTATTTTGGAAAGAAAGCAGGTAAATACTATTTCGGACTGCCCGGAAATCCAGCTGCAGTAATGTCGTGTTTCTACGAGTATGTGCTGCCAGCATTGAAGAAAATGAAAGGAAGTGAGCATGTTTTTCTTCCTCAAGCGAATTTGCCTTTAAAGAATGGTTTTAGTAAGAATCCTAAAAAGGGAGGGTTTCTGAAAGGTAAAATTCATGAAAACGAGGTGGAAATATTAGACAGGCAATCATCATCTATGATGCGTTCCTTTGCAAAGGCAGATTGTTTGATATATGTTCCAGAAAATAAAGAGAAATTCGAACCTGGTGAATTGATGGAGATTCATTATTTACCACAACGAAAGTAACTGCCTATGGCTAGAAATATTTGTACGGGAATTGTTTTAGCAGGTGGTAAAAGTAGCCGTATGGGTACTGAGAAAGGGTTGGTTAGTTTTAAGGGAAAAGCAATGATAGAACATGCTATTTCAATGCTCGAAACCATTACTATGAATATAATAATTAGCTCTAATTCATGTAAATACAATTACTTATCTAAAGTAATAGTTGAAGACAAGGTGTTGGGTGTGGGGCCCGGTGCAGGCATCGCTGCTGCTTTAAATAAGTCTAGTTCCGAAATTAATATTGTAGTGCCTTGCGATATGCCTCACCTTAGTCAGTACTTTATTGAATATATGCTTTCTAAATGGGGTTCGAAGAAAATCTTGGTTCCAGTTTTTAATGGAAGGTCCGAACCGCTTTGTGCGATTATAAACAAAGATGTGGCGGTAAAAATGGAAGCAATTTTAGATGAAGGAATTTACAAGCTCACAACAATCTACGACATCATTGGTGTAGACTATCTTGAAATTACAGGAGATGAGCCAGGATTTAGTGATGTGCTATTTAATAATTACAATAGTCCTTCCGATTTAGATTCCTGAATTGATAACGTATAAATTTTCCAGCTCAATAATAAGCTAGAATACATTTTCTAGGGAAAGAATCGAATAAGTTATTCCTGAGCGTTGTGCTCTTCAGTGATAGGCTCCAACTTTACTTCGTCGTCAGTTCCTCTTGTTATGTTGTCAATTTTGTCGCTATATGTTGCGGCAGTAGTACTCGTAGACTCTTCAGGTTGCGGTAAATCGCTATTCAGCTCTGCTGTTTTGTCTAAGGCTTCGGTTAAACCTTCAGAAAACTTGTCGAAATCTTCTTTATACAGAAACAACTTGTGTTTTTCGTAATAAAACTCTCCGTTGTCTTTAAAACGTTTCTTGCTCTCCGTTATCGTCAAGTAGTTCTCCTTCCCCTTAGTCTGTTTAACATCGAAAAAGTAAGTTCTTTTTCCTGCTCTAACGACTTTAGAAAATACCGGTGCTTGTCCGAAATTATCTTTTCCCTCCATCTCAATTCTGTTTATATGGTTTATTTTTAGGCGCTTGCCCACACAAACATATAAATTATTTGGGAAATATCTAGTTTATTTTCAATTAATGCTCTCATCTTCTAGGAGTTGTTTCTGATGAAGTTGGAAATACACTTCCTTTTTACGTAATAATTCGTCGTGATTTCCCCTTTCGATTATTTTACCATCATCAAGTAAAATTATATATTTTGAATTTTTAACGGCTGAAACTCTGTGGCTTATCGTGATGGTGGTTCGGTTTTTTATAGCCGTTTTTAGGTTGTCTGAAATGGTTTTTTCCGTTTCAGAATCAACAGCCGACAGGCAATCATCCAGTATCAAAATCTTAGGGTCATTCATGATGGCTCTAGCGATAGAAATCCTTTGTTTTTGCCCGCCAGAGAGCATAACACCCCTTTCTCCGATAATGGTTTTGTAATTAAGAGGTAACTCCATAATGTTGTCGTGTACAGCAGCCACCTTAGCAGCTTGTTCAACTTCTTCCCGAGTATACGTAGTTGTTTTACCATAAGCAATATTGGCTTCGATGGTTTCGGAGAATAGGAAAATACTTTGTGGAACATAGCCTATGCTTTTTCTAAGCGTATCGAGGTTTGTTTTATTAATTTCTTTTCCATCTACTAAAATCTGACCTGAATCAATATCGGCTAATCTGGCTGTTAAATGTGCTATAGTCGATTTTCCAGATCCTGTTTTTCCAATAATGGCAATAGATTCACCTGCTTTTACTTTAAAAGATAGATCTTGTAAAACGGGCACATTAGAGTTTTTGTAAGAGAAGTTTACATTTTTAAACTCTATCTCTCCCGAGATATCTTCTTTATCGAAGTTGGTATTGAAAATTTCAGGCTTAACGTCTAAAAATTCGTTGATTCGTTTTTGCGATGCAGCTGCTCGCTGAACAAGCGATGTAACCCATCCAAGGGAGGCTACGGGCCATGTAAGCATGTTTACATAGATAACAAATTCAACAATGTTGCCCATCGTAATGTTGCCTGCAATTGCTTCTTTTCCGCCAACATAAATGGTTATCAATGTGCTAAGGCCTATCAATAGGAGCATTGCAGGTAAGAAGATAGCTTCTACTTTAACAAGTTTTAGCGATCTTTTTCTGTATTCGTTACACTCTTCATCTAGCTTTTCTATAGTGTAATCTTCTTTTAAATAGGATTTTATAACTCTAATTCCCGAAAAGCTTTCTTGAACAAAGGTGGAGAGTTTTGAGAGTTGCTCTTGTACTTTTTCGCTTTGCTTATTCATAATGCTACTTACAAAGTAAATGCATGCAGAAAGTATTGGAAGTGGGGCCAATACGTATAAAGTTAGTTTGGGATTAACGGAGAGCATGGTGGAAATAAGCAAAACGAACAACACGAAAAGATTGATTGTATACATGATTGCGGGTCCTATGTACATCCGAACCCTGCTAACATCTTCGCTAATTCTGTTCATCATGTCGCCAGTATTGTTGGTGTTCAAAAATGCGCTGTCCATTTTTTGATACTGCATGTAGATTTCGTTCTTAATGTCGAATTCAATATCTCTCGACATTATTATCAGTGCCTGGCGCATAAGGAACATAAAAAGCCCCTTAAGTAACGACGATCCAATAATGAGTGCTGTGAAAATTAAGATCTGATATTTTGTTTCTTCAAATAGGCTTTTTTCGTTGTTGTCGGCCACCAGTTCCAGCTTTTCCTTCATTAAATCGAAGGCATCTCTAATTAATTGAGCTGGCCAAATGGCAAATGCGTTAGAAAATGCAACGAACAGTATGCCCAGCATTAACCTGTATCGGTATTTGTATAAATATTTATTAAGATGTTTTAACGATCTCATAGAAGACAGATGGAAGAAAAAAGGTAAATTTGCGCCCTTGTTTTGTTATATCATAATATGGTATCAAAATTAGCCAATATCTCGTTGATGTAAAAGGCCGAGGGGTAGGATTAATAATATTGTAAAGTTCTTTTTTAAATGTTGAGTAGAAGATATATTCGAATTAAGGTTATGCAGGCACTATATGGTGCGTTTCAATCAGATAGCGAAGGGGATAAATCGGGGAGAGTTGAGTTAGAAAACTCTATTGATAGAATTTATGAATTGTACATATTGTTGTTGCATGTCTTGGGAGAGGTAGTAAGTGCGGCTAAAGTGGAGTCGGGACTGATTTTAAAACGTCATATTCCAGCAGAAGATAAAGAACCGCATAAGAAGCTAATCGAGAATTCGGTAATGCAAAAGCTCAGAACTAATAGAGCAATTTTGGCATTTTCTGAAAAATATAATGTGACAGGAGTTGTTGAAGAAGAACTTCCGGTAAAGATATTTAATAGGCTGAAAAAAAGCGACTTCTATAAAAGTTATAAGGTTTCTGATCCCGTTGATTTTGAAGAAGAAAAGGCTTTTGTACTGAAAGTTTTTAGAAAGTTTGTTTGTACATCCGAAGAGCTGGTTCATTTGTTTGAGGAAGAAAATATCCATTGGGCAGACGATATTGAATTGGCTAAAATTTCTGTAGCTAAAACAATCACTGATTTAAAGAGTTCATCCGATGAAAACTACGCTTTACAAAAGTTGTATAAAGATGAAAAAGGAGACAGCCAGTTTGCAGTCGATTTGTTTAATCAAACTATTAATAGATCTCAAGAGATTCAGAAGCTGCTAGAGGGTAAAACAAAAAACTGGGACCAAGACAGGGTGGCAATGCTCGATAATTTGTTGATGAAAATGGCATTGAGCGAAGTATTGCATTTTAAAACGATTCCAGTTAAGGTTTCGATGAACGAGTATATAGAGATCTCAAAGAAATATAGTACACCTAAAAGTGGCTCGTTTATTAATGGCATTTTAGACAATGTTATAAGCGACCTTAAAAAGGGCGAAAAGATAAAGAAGGTAGGCAGGGGATTAGTAAATTAATTGTCTATTAATATTTACTTTTGCAGAGCTAGAAATAACCAACAAAAGCAAGATGAATAATAAAGCGTTTTATATATTGCTTTTTGCAATATCGTTAATGTGGTCGTGCCAAAGCGAAGAGAATACAGAAGGCATTGGATCGGATATTATAAATAACCCTGCTACAGCCTCTGGAAAAGAAGAGAGCGACGAAATTCCAATTTTGACATTTGATGATGAGTTATACGATTTTGGTTCTGTAGTACAGGGCGAAACTGTTTATCATTCCTATAAGTTTACGAATACGGGGAAGGCGGATTTGGTTATCTCGCATGCTCAGGGAAGTTGCGGTTGCACCGTACCCGAATGGCCTAAGAAGCCAATTGCGCCGGGCGAATCGGCTACTATTGATATGGAATTTGACAGTAAAAAATTCGATGGAAATCAGCACAAAACAATTACAATTTCTGCAAATACAATTCCGAGCACAACTGTTGTTGCGTTTTCGGGAGACGTAATTGCACCTAAAAATTAAATAATGATGAACATGTTTGAAGGAATACTATTGATGACAGGTGGCGAGAAAGAAAGCGGGCCAGAGATGTTTTTAATGATGGGTTTAGTAGTAGTAGTATTTTACTTCTTTATGATCCGTCCACAACAAAAGAAGCAAAAAGAGCAAAAACTATTTAGAGAATCTTTAGCAAAAGGCGATAAGATTGTTACCATTGGTGGTATTCATGGGAAAATATTAGAAGTTAAAGAAGCTGATACAACTCTTATTATTTCTGTTGAAGGAGGTAATAAGTTGAAGATTGAAAAATCAGCTATCTCGGCCGACAAAGTTGTTGAGCTAGGAGAGGATAAAAAATAAACTGCTCCTTGCTTTTTCGTAATTTTCTGCTCGAGGTTTGAAATAATAGAAGCATATGCTATCTAGGTTATCAAATACAATTCGTGAAAGGAAACTAAATAGTCGTATTTGGACATTTGTCCTGTGCCTTGCTATCTCTGCACTATTTTGGTACCTAATTGCCTTGTCTGAAAGTTATTCCACTACAGTATCGTTTCCTGTTAGATACAAGAACTTAGATAAAGACTTGGTATTGATGAATGAGTTACCCAATCATTTGTCGCTTAATATTAAGTCGAGAGGGTTTAATTTAATGAGTTATAGGTATTTAACGAATATTGAGCCCATTATAATTGATATCTCCGATTTAAAAGAAAGACGTTTAGGCAAGTTCAGCTATCGTTATATGACTACTTCGGGCATTAAAACTTCTATTGCCAATCAGATTAAGGGCAAGGTGGAAGTTATGGATGTTAGTCCTGATACGCTTCACTTCGAATTTGATCGTAAAAGGAAAAAAACAGTTCCTGTAAGATTGGTCCGAAACTTCGAATTCGAACCTCAGTATCAGGTTTATGGGGATATTTTAATCGTACCTAATACAGTCGAAATATTTGGATCACGTTCTATGCTCGATACGATCGCAGAGATTAGAACTCAATTGGTTAGCCTAACAGGGTTAAACAGTAATGTAATCGATAAAACGAAGTTAGACATGAGTGCCTATAATGGTAGGGTGAAATCTAAAGTGAAAAAAATTAATCTGGATATTAAGGTTGAAAAATACACGGAAGGCCTAGCAGAGGCAGAAATAAAGGTGGCTAATTTACCCGGTGAATACAGCATTAACACTTTTCCTTCAAAAGTAAATGTGCGTTACCTGGTTGCACTAAAAGATTATGAGTCGGTTCAAAGCGACTACTACTCGGTGAAAGCAGATTTTTCGAAGAAAAGAGATAAGTCGAATAAACTTAATTTGAAAATTAGTCAAATGTCGTCGCGGGTAACCCTAATTGATATTGAGCCTAATAAAGTTGAATTTATCATCAATAAATGACTTTAAAAATCGGCATAACGGGAGGCATCGGAAGCGGTAAGTCACTGGTATCTGAGGTTTTTGAAAAATTGAACATCCCAGTTTTTTACGCGGATGTTGAAGCAAAAAGAATAAATGAATCTCATCCAGATGCAATTAGTGGCTTAAAGGCCATTTGTGGCGATGATGTTTATAAGGAGGGCGTTCTGGATAGAAAACATTTGGCATCAATAATTTTTTCCGACGAGTCTGCTCTCGATCAAGTTAATAAATTGATACATCCTTTAGTTAAATCCGAATTTCTTAAATGGAAGAATAAGCATGGTGAAAGCGCTTATGTGATTGAAGAAGCTGCAATTCTTTTTGAAAGTGGGGCAAGCGAAATAATGGATTTGGTAATTACGGTTACCGCACCAAAAAAATTAAGAATAGCCAGGGTAATTAAGCGAGATGGAGTTTCTGAAGAGCAAGTTGAACAAAGAATGGCGAATCAGATTAATGAGGACGAAAGGATTAAGCGGTCAGATTTTGTAATTAACAATGACGAACAAGAAATGTTATTGCCTCAAATAATTAAAATCCATGAAAATATTATCCAGCGAGCAAATTCGTGAAGCAGATGCTTACACAATTGCCAACGAACCTATTGCTTCGATTGATTTGATGGAAAGGGCTTCGTTAGCTTGTTATGTTTGGCTAAATAAGAAGTATCCAAATATAAATACGAACTTTCATGTTGTTTGCGGACAAGGTAATAATGCGGGTGATGGTTTGGTAATTGCTCGAATGCTTATTGTAGCTGGGTATCCGGTTACTGTATATCTATTGAGGCTGAAGGAAAAGGGGGCGCCAGATTATGAAGAGAATTTATCGAGATTAATTGACCTGAGTGAATCTAAGAGCAATTTGAAGTTAGGCGTTTCAATCGGTGGATTATTTTTTATAAAGAAAGAGGATGTTTTGATTGATGCTCTATTTGGTACTGGTGTAAAAGGACGAATTACCGGTGCGGCAAGCGACGCTATTGAGCAGATAAACGATTGCCCTTGCACCAAAATTTCTATCGATGTACCTTCTGGCTTACTTACCGACGAGCAAAACGAATTTACCGATTCAACTGTAAAAGCCGATCATACGCTAACTTTTCAATCGCCTAAGTATTCTTTTATGTTTCCAGATAATTACCCTTTCGTAGGGCAGTTTCATGTGTTGCCAATAGGTTTGCTGGAAGACTTTATAGAAAGGCAAACGGTTAATGATTATTACACTTCTGCAGCAGACGCGGCTCTATTGTTGAAGCAGCGCCAAAAGTTTAGCCATAAGGGTACGCACGGCCATGCTTTAATTTGTGCTGGTAGTAAGGGTAAGATGGGTGCGGCTATTTTGGCAACGCGGGCATGTTTAAAAAGTGGAACGGGTTTGCTTACTGCGAATGTTCCTTTTTGTGGGTTGGATATTATGCAAACTTCTATTCCTGAGGTGATGGTATTGCCAGATCAATCGGTTGATTTTCTGGCAAATGTTCAGGAAATATCAAACTACAAAGCAATAGGAGTGGGGCCTGGAATAGGGCAGGATGAAAAAACAGTTTCTTTTTTATTGAATCTATTAAACACAATCAATTTCCCTGTGGTGTTGGATGCCGATGCTATTAATATTGTGGCTGCCAATCCTGAAATGCTGGCGTTAATTCCGCCTAAAAGCATATTAACACCACACCCAAAAGAGTTTGAAAGGTTAGTTGGTAAGTCGAAAGACAATTTTGAACGATATGATAAGCAAGTTCAATTCTCGAAAAATCACGATTTAATTATAGTGCTAAAAGGAGCCAATTCTGCTATCTCGGATCCTGATGGAAATGTTTTCTTTAATTCATCGGGCAATAGCGGTATGGCAACAGCTGGCTCTGGCGATGTTTTAACGGGTATTATAACGGGAATACTGGCTCAAGGGTGTAGTTCTATAGACGCAGCCATTTTAGGCGTTTATCTGCACGGTTTTGCGGCCGACTTAGCCATCAAAACCGAAACAGAAGAAACTTTACTTGCTGGAAATATCATTGATTTCCTGAAAGAAGCTTTCAGGCATCTCAAAGAAAATCAATAAAAACCTTATTTATTTCCTGCGTGATCAGATAGGAATTGCGCTAATCCGCTATCTGTTAAAGGATGGTTTAAAAGTTGTAAGATTGGCTTAAGCGGACAAGTTACAACGTCGGCACCAACTTCAGCGCACTCAATGATGTGCATAGGGTGACGAATAGATGCTGCTAAAATTTGAGTTTCGTAAGCATAATTGTCGTAAATCTGTCTGATTTGAGAAATTAAATCAACACCACTTAAAGAGATATCATCCAATCTACCTATAAAAGGAGAAACGTAAGTTGCACCTGCTTTTGCAGCCAATAAAGCTTGTCCTGCAGAGAAAATTAAAGTACAATTGGTTTTAATTCCTTTATCGCTAAAATATCTTAACGCTTTAATACCGTCTTTAATCATTGGGATTTTAACCACAATATTTTCATGTAAAGCAGCTAGTTGATTACCTTCAGCAATCATACCTGCATAATCGGTAGAGATTACTTCAGCACTAATATCACCATCTACAATGTTGCAAATTTCTACGTAATGCCGATTAATATTTTCTTTACCATTAATACCTTCTTTGGCCATAAGGGAAGGATTGGTTGTTACACCGTCCATAATGCCAAGGTCTTGTGCCTCTCTTATCTGATCTAAATTAGCTGTATCTATAAAGAATTTCATTCGATTTAATTTTAGTTTATTACTTAAGGTCTTAAAGGTATGAAGTGGCGATGAATTTCTATGAGAAAGTGATTAAAAAAACACCTGAGAAATAAATATTTTTCGACTCAATAGTTTTGTGAGGTAAAGTTATTCGCTAGGGGCATTAAATAGTTCATGTATTCGTACTTGCGACTTATACAGCGAGGTTTTCCAATATTTGTAATCGGGGTTGTCTATTTTAACCAATTTAACCGCCTTTTGTATGTCTTTCCAATATACGGCGTAAAACTTATCCAAATATGCTCTTTCAGATTTTGCTTTCATAGCATCGTCTACAATTTTTACATACGCTTCGTCTTTCAGCATCAGTCTGTGAAACAATTCAACTCCATTCGATTTGTAATAGATGTCTTTTGTTTTAGGAAACCAAGTGCCGCAGTCGAAGCCTATCGGCTCTATTTTTTTTGTTTCGGGATTATAGTAGAATCTTAAATTGTGCCATCTAAGTGCATGGTCGGATCTCATAAATTCGTTAACAACCATAAATTTTGCCCAAATTTCAAGATCAAAAACATTGGATGTTGCAAGTTTCCCTTTTCTAAACTTGTGAAGCATTTTAATGGCTTTTTTACATAGCTTCTTATTCTCTTTTTTAGCTCCCCATTTTTTATTGCATAATTCTATGGGGGCTTCGGTCATAATAAGATCGTCGCGGTTCTTTTTATCTTTGTAGAATTCGAAATCCCAGAACTTGTCTTCGTCAAATTTTAAAATTGGCCCATTTTTTCGGCCAGCCATTTCTAATAAATAATTGTCGAAATGGCTCTCTAATGCATAAATTCCGCATAGAGAATCGTTTACGCAAAAAGGAAAAAACTCATATTGTAAATGTACTATATCCGCATAGGCAAGTAACTTATGGAATGCCAATTCGCTTGCATAGCCTCTGGTATGCTCCGACTGAACCGATATTTTTCTATGATTTAATATTGTTCCATTTTCTGCTACAATCCTAAACGACCATTCGTTTGTGTCGAAATGATCTGGATGATCTCCCTTTAATCGGGCTTTCACTTTTATTTCTTTTCCATTGCTTTTTAAAGTTCCATAAACATAGTCGCCCTTTTCCTTAAAAAGCCGTTTTTTCTCCATGGCAGCCGCTCGTTTTCTTTTGATTTTATCAAAAGCACTATCTGGCAAGTTGAGGTACATGCCTTTAGCGATGTCTTGTACCTCAAGGTTTATTGACTTGTTATCTGCTGCTTGTGTTTGTGCCATTAGTGGCTTATTGAAGAATAGTATGCCGAGAAGCAGGCTTAACGTACATATTCTATAAAATCTTAAGAGAAAAACTGTGTGCATACAACAAATAATAATCTAATGTTGAAGCAAATATAATTCAGCCAACTCGAAAATAGAGATTCTAATAGTTAGATTTTTCCACATGCGCAGCTAATCTTTTTTGAGATTGGTACAAATGAGCTCTGTTATATTTGTATTCAGGGTGGTCTTTATTTATCATAAGTACACATGCTTCTATGCCATCGCCATATTTGCTGAAAAAATTATCAATGTATGATCTACTAGAGAGACGGATAATTTCTTGCTGAATTAATTTTACATAATTTTCATCTTTCAACATCATCTTATGAAATAATTCTGCTTTGTCCGATTCGAAATACAAATCACCTTTCTTTTTCAACCAACTACTTAAATCAAACCCAATAGGTTCAATTTTATTAGTTTCTGGATTCAGATAAAATCGTATGTTGTGCCACCTAAGCGCGTGATCGCAGCGCATTAATTCGTTTACAGCCATAAATCTTGCCCAAACTTTAAGATCGAAAACTTGGCTACAAGTAGCTTCTCCTTTTCTAAAATCATTCATCAATTTAATGGCACTGTCAGTTACCGATTTATGCTTTTTTTTAGCCCCCCATTTTTTATTGCAAACCAGTAATTGGGCTTCTTGCATAATTAAAGCATCCCTGTTTTCTTTGCCGCGATGAACTTGGAAATCCCAAAGAGATGTTTCGTCGAACTTTAAAATAGGGCCGGTTTTCCTATTAGCCATTTTTAATAAATGATTGTCGAAATGGCTCTCAAAAGCATAGATTCCATTTAAAGTATCGTTTACACTGAAAGGGAAGAATTCGTATTGTAAATGAATTAAGTCTTCCTGTTCAAGCAGTTTGTGGAAAATCCATTCATTTACCCAGCCTCGTGTATGGACTCCTTGAACAGATATCTTAGCATGATTTAATATGGTACCATCCTTAGATAAAATCCTAAAAGACCATCGTTCTCCTTTAAGGTGATCAACATGGTCTCCTTTTAACCGTGCTTTTACTTCGATGGTTTTGTTGTTGGAGGTTAAAGTGCCATAAACATAATCGTCTTTCGATTTAAAAAGGCGGTTTCTTTCAATAGCAGCTTCTCGTTTTGCTTTAATCTTGTTGAAAGAACTATCAGCAATATTGAGATACATTCCGGTAGCAAGATCTGTAACGTTGATGTTTGCTTTGGGTGATTTGTCTTTTTTTGGCACTTCTAATTGTCCACAAGAACTAAATGAAAATAATAGAACTCCACAAAATACAGTAACTGTAAGCAGGTTTAAGAATCCTTTATAAAGTTCTTTTAGTCTGCTTTGCTTAGTCATATATTGAAAAGAATAAATCTTATTTGATGTTTTAAAACTAACAAATTCGTCAGTTATTTAGTTCTTAAATGCTAATAAACAGGTGGATTTGGGGAGTATTGTAATCTCAAAAAAAGGCAAAAAAAATGGGTAAGCTACTCATATCGCACCGCTACAACCATTTACCCTTGCTATCTTCCGATCCTGGGGGAGTTCAATGGGAGCTGGTCGTATAAGACTTACCCATGGCAAATTTAATATAAATACTATCTATTTGCCAATTTCTAGCTAATATTTAGGCAACTCATTTACTATATTTGATCTTTCTAACAAATAAGATGAATATACCGGTTCAACCATTAAATATTGCAAGTATAGGTGCGCTTGCAAGTTTCGCGATGTTTTTAATTTCTTCTGCTCTGGGATATAATCCTTTAGGGCACGTGAGCTGGTTTAGCTCGTGGATAGTTATTGCTGTAGTAGTTATGGGTGTTAAAAAACATAGGGATGGAGGCTTAGCTGGAATTATAACTTATGGGCAAGCTTTATCTATTGGTTTGCTGGTTACCATTGTTTACGGTTCCATGGTTGCTATACTAATATATATGTATGGTTCTTTCCTAAATGATTCGTTGGTGGAAAATCACATTTTATGGATGAGAGAATCGATGAGTGTATTTTTTGATAGTTTTGGTGATGCGTATGAAGATAAGTTTGAAGAATTGATAGAACAGGTAACCATTGGTTCGATAGCCTTTGGTGATTTTCAAACCAAACTAATTAGTGGTGTTATAATCTCACTTATAAGTGCTACTGTTTTAAAAAGAAGCGAAGACGATTACGAATATGAATGATCAATTGAATCTTACTATTGTTATACCTCTTTATAATGAGGATGAATCGTTACCCAAGTTGCTGGAATGGATAGCTAGGGTGATGGCTGCAACAGAATTAACGTACGAGGTGATTTTAGTTGATGATGGTAGTAACGACGATTCATGGGGAGTAATATCTGCTGGTTCCGCCGCTGATAAACATGTTAAAGGAATTCGCTTTACAAGAAATTATGGGAAATCGGCAGCCCTCAATGTTGGTTTCGAAGCCTCGCTTGGCGAAGTGGTAATTACCATGGATGCCGATATGCAGGATAGTCCTGATGAGATTGTGCCTTTGTACCAAATGATAAAGGATGGCAACGACATTGTTTCTGGTTGGAAACAAAAACGGTACGATCCTTTAATGAAGACGATTCCATCAAAGTTTTTTAATGGTGTTACCAGAATGATGTCGGGAATTAAAATTCACGACTTTAATTGTGGCTTAAAAGCCTATAACGCCGATGTGGTTAAAAGCATTGAGATTTATGGTGAAATGCATCGTTATATTCCTGTGATAGCTAAAAAAGCGGGATTTGGCAAGATTACAGAGAAGGTTGTTGAGCACAGAGAACGGGAGTTTGGTACTACCAAGTTTGGATTAGAAAGGTTCATTTTTGGTTTTTTAGATTTGTTGAGTGTAATGTTTATTACTCGATTTAGTAAAAAGCCCATGCATTTGTTTGGTTCGTTGGGCACCTTGTTTTTCTTAGGTGGCGGTGGTGGCGCTTTTTATATTATAGCTGTTAAGTTAATTGCACAAATGAATCATGAGGTAGCAAGGCAAGCAACCGAGCAACCCTTGTTTTATTTGGCCATCTGTTCTATTATTATTGGAGTTCAATTGTTTCTTGCAGGTTTCTTGGCCGAGTTAATTTCCAGATCATCGTCGGATAGGAATAAATACCTCATTAAAAGCAAAATAGGTATCGAGTAATATGTTTTACTCCATTATTATTCCCGTTTACAATCGTCCCGATCATATCCAAGAAGTGCTTGAATGCTTGGTCGATCAAACCTATAAAAATTTCGAAATACTTATTGTTGAGAGCGGTTCGCCCATTAAATCTGATAAGGTTGTAGAGTCGTTTCAAGATAAATTAAAGATCAGGTATTTCTTTAAGAGAAACGATGGCCAGGGTTTCTCTCGGAATTACGGAATGGAACGAGCAGAGGGTGAATATTTCATCATCTTCGATTCCGATTTAATTATTCCGTCTTCCTATATGCAAACAGTAGAAGACAGTTTAACGGATAACTATTTAGATGTTTATGGTGGGCCAGATAAGGCGCATAGCTCGTTTACGATGGTTCAAAAAGCAGTTGATTTCGTATTAACTTCGTTTATTACCACTGGAGGAAGTAGAGGCGGGGCTACTTCGGTTGGCAAATACCGACCTCGAAGCTTTAATATGGGCATCTCTAAAAAGGTTTTTAAAGCCACTAAGGGCTATTTACTTCCTTTTTTGGGAGAAGACATCGAGTTTAGCATCCGAATAGAAAAGATGGGCTTTCAGTCGGGTTTAATAGAGGGTGCATATGTTTATCACAAACGAAAAGAGAGCCTTTGGGGATTCTATCAACAAATGCACTTTTTTGGCAGGGCAAGAATTAACATCAATAGGTTTCATAAAGGCAACATTAAGTTAATGCACCTTATACCTCTGGGCTTTTTGGGTTATTTGTACTTGTTGCTTATTTGCATGATTTGGTATCAAGAAGATGGCGCAATTGTAGTTGTGCCATTGTTGGCTCATGCCAGTTTAATTTATGTTGTGGCAACTGTTGCTCTTCGAAATCCGATAACTGCTGTACTTGCATTAATTGCAGCTTATTGTCAGTTAGTGGGCTATGGTTCTGGATTGGTACGAGAAGTTTACTCCAATTCTAACCCATTAAAAGGCACAAGAAAATAATTTCCCAGAACTGCCATTAACACGTTTTTAGAGTCTTGTTTGGCAAGAATTAAAAGTTTTCCAGCTTTTGCAATGTGAATGTGGCTCTCAATCATCAACACCGCACCGGCTATGGAGAGAATTCCTCCTAAAAGTACCATGCCATTGCCAGAAGAACTATTTCCGTAATACGAGGAATTTATAGCATTCATATAGCCTACCATTACAAACGTATAGCCAACGCCAAATATTCCCATGCCCAGGTAATGATGCTTGGTATATAAAATAAGTTCGATTCCCGCTTCCTTTGTTTTGTCGCCAAGCATCACAATACTTTTGCTTTCGGTTTCAAGCAAATTAGTTTTAAAATTACTTGCCATCAATATGTTTTCTTGATAGTTGGGTTGTGCCAACATTTTTAACGACATCTCTTGCGAATATGAAATTCTAAAAGAAGTAATAAAAATGATAAATAGGGCTTGCTGAAAAACCCAATATACACATCAACTATATGATATTGAAGTAATTATCGCTGATAATTTCCTTTTTTTTAGAGATTAAATGCAATGTTTTTCGTAACTTGAGGGAAATAAGCTTGCATTATGATAGAATATATTTCCGACTCTCAATTAAGTATTGAAGAATTCAAAACT
>JABSPQ010000097.1 GCA_013214205.1 Flavobacteriales bacterium | reverse complement strand
TGGTAAATATCCCCCTTTGTTTTATCTAAATGACTTGATTACATCACTAAAATCGGTGAAAAAACCTATCCTAAATATTTTCAGTCTTGAATAAATGAAATTGTGACATCCAAATTGATAAACTCATTTTTTAGGCCTTCACTTATTAAGTCATGAATAATGCGGGTTAAAACAGTTGAATTGCCTCATATTCCATAGACACGTTTTGCTTCATCCTTGCTAAGCTTTCCTGATAATACTTCTGATACTAAGTTATCCTTAAATTCTGCTGAATAGTGTATTGAATCTTTAATCATTTTTATAGGTTTTTGTGTCAACCTATTTTAGTACAAGTCACTGCTCGCATTTCGTTTTTATTAATCCCTTACCACTCGCTGGGAGATTACTTTATCGCCGAGGTTGGTTTTGATTATGTAGATGCCTTTTTTGCTAGGAATGGTGTTTCCTAGTTGAAGTCGGTGGTTTCCTTTGGGCATTTTGCCAAATGATTTACCAGAAAGCTTTCGACCTAAAACGTCGTAGACTTCTATGCTTACCTCTTTTGAATTGGTTAAATCAAATTCAATTACCGAGGACACACCTACAGGGTTTGGGTAAATTCTTAATGATTGACCTAACAGTTTCACATCATTTAAACCGACCAAAGCAAGATTGATGTTGTCGATAAATAACGAATTACCTCTTCCCGAAGTAAAATCAAATTTGAACATTACATCGGAAACGGCATACCCAGCCGGAATATTTGCTTGCTCAAGCCTCCAATCACTATTAGATGTTGGTTCGAATGGCGCAGTTGTACTGGTAAACGTTGACAATGATGCTCCTGTTTTGTCGTAGAATTTATTCCAGATTTCGCCACATATTTTACTAAAATAAATCCTGAGTCTGTCCTCGGAACTATCGACTTGTGTAGTTGAAAGCATAAAAGAAAAGGTGATTTCATCGTCAACCAGCGAACTAAAGTCTAACAATGGGCCATAGGCTATATCGGCAAGGCCGAAACTGGAGTTATTTATAAGTTTAAGAGAGGTTGAACCACCATAACTCACAGAAGAATCTAATCCCCAACCACTAACACCATCTTGCGTGTTTACAATTAAGAAATCGTTATTAAAAACTGTGTTATTCTCAAAATCAATTGAATATTGATGTGGTCTACCGCCATCGGTAGTTACAACTTTAAGCATGGTACTATCCATTAAAATACCTGCCGTTGTATACGCAGTAAAATACGCTTTGTGATAACCCGAATTTGAGTAGATCACTTCTGGAGAATCCTCCTCCGACGTAGCAGGGACACCATTAGGAAAGCTCCACAGAACACTATCGACATCTGCATTATTTACTTGATAAATAAAGCTAGCAGAATTGTCGGCGCACATCAAGTAGTTATCCTCAACCAATATTGAAACTGACACAGAACAAGGGTCGGAACTGTATTCGTATGGCGCCTGAGTGCCTGTTAATATTAAATTACCTTCTGTAAATAAGTTTTTCTGAGTGTTGGATAAAAGCGAGTTAATCATTTTCGTTTTTTGTCCTTCGGTAAACATGATTGAACAACCATAGTCCATGTAGTTTTGCACATTGTCTTTTATATCGCCAGGGCCATCATCGCAACTATTTCTATTGTTATTACATCCGTATGTACCCTTACAATTTGGAGTATCGCCCACCCCATCATCTGTATTACAATTGCCTGCACTTTCCGCGTCGGTACCTCCTCCCCAAGTATGGTCTAAATTAAACCAATGCCCAACTTCATGTGTTAAAGTACGCTCCCAAAAATCTCCTGTTCCTGTGCCAATTAAACCAATTAAACTATGATCTATCATTACACCCGACCTAACATCGGTAGTTGGGCCGTAAGAATAGGTGCCACCAACACTCCTATTTGTAATAACGTTCAAGTAACTATCGTACCTCCATGACTTTGGCCACTGATTATGCACCCAAGTCCAAGTAGCATCCTGACCACCTTTGTAGTGATCGGCACTTTCATAATAATTAATTCCGTTGGTGCAATTTCCGCTAGGATCGAGTTGAGCCAATCTGAATTCAAATTTAATATTGGCAACAATATCCTTAAACGGGTCGACTATCGTGTTTGTATCCGAATTTCTTAGATTAAAATCATTGTTAAGAATTCTCAAGGCATCTAGCACCTGAGCCTCAGAAATTTTCTCGCTACCATTGTTATGTACAATGTGGAATACTATTGGAATAATGTAAGTTGTATCGGTAATCGCTTTTCGCATCCCGATCTCCTTGCCTTGGTGGTTATGCCTAGCCAGTTGTTCGCGATAAATTTTATATCTGAATGGATCCGCTTTCTTTAGTTGCTCCCAGCGATAATTTACACCACATTTTTCTTGAGCAATTAATGCAGGCGCAACCATTATGGCAAACCCAATAAATAGAATTGAAACGAACGTCCTTAATTTTGACATGTTATTTCAAATTACATTTTAATAGTAATTAATTTAACAATGAAACGAAACCATGTAACCGTTGGTAAACCAACGCATACAGACTTTAAAGCTAACGCTAATTTTCAGAAATCATATTTCGTTTATAGATCCAGTAAGCATGAAACATTTCCGGCAACATGGTTTATTTGGCTTCTGCCACTACTTCAGTTTCCGCTTCTAAAATTTCTTCGGCGCTTCGTAAGCCCGATCGCATTGCGCCTACAACGGTACTGCTCCACGTGGCTTCTCCTGCAAAGTAAATTTTACCATCTACAGTTTCAACTAAAATATCATCAGCTCCTTCGCCCTCATCGTTGTACCATCCGGTGGTAGAACTATACGAATAGATACCTCCTATATATGGATTCATTTTGTAGTTCATGTAAAACGATTCCACAAAATTATCGGTAGCTATTCTGCCGCCAAAAACAGCATCCATTTCTTTAACAACCACATCGGCCATGTCCTCATCTAGCGCTAGCAACTGCTCTGCTCGTTCGCCCATAATGTAGCATTGCAAAATATTTGGATCGCCAGCTTCTGGAGATCTAAACTTAGCAGGTACCCAGCATCGCGAAGAATAACCCGCACCAAGTATTTCCACAATCTCGTCTTTGTCCCAAATTGGTTCTTTGAATTTAAGGTACATTCTAAACCCAACATCCATTGCCATCTTGTTGTATGCCTCAACCTTTTTCGCTGAAAGTTTAGGAACAAACTCTATCATTTCGCTTTTCAACACTTCTACAGACACTGTAGAAATTACTTTGTTTGCCGTATACGTTTCGCCATTTTCATCTGTAACAACAATAATATCATTGGTATAATCGACCTTAACAACAGGCGCATCGTACTTAATCAAATTTTTGTCGTGAAGCACTTGAAAATAAAGCGAATCTAAAAACTGTTTGTAAGGTAAGTCTACATAAAACACATTGCCACCTGGGTCGCTGTACCAATGTCCCCACTCCTCTTCTTCCTCATCCTTATCCCCATCCTTGGCTTCAGCTTCACGTGCTGCCTTTCTAAACTCGCGTGCAGCCTCAGAATATCTGGAGCTGTACATGTGATTTAAAGAACTTGCAGAAGTTCCGGAAGCCACCAAATCTTCAATAAGTGTCCAAAGAATATCGCCTTCTTTAATTCCCAATTCCATTTCTAAAATTGCCGATTGCGTAGTATCTGGGCCTCTATATCTCCATAAAGCAGAAAGTGCTTCGATTGCCTCACCGTACGAATCATCGTCCTGAGCATTTACCCTTTTACCATCTTTCATGTACACAATATTTTTGAGTCCCATGTGGTAAGCATTTTCGTAATCGTTGCCCTTATACGGCCAATCACCCCAATCTTCACGCGAATCATCGTGAAAAGCAAACGAGAATTCTTCTCCGATTTCAAATGGATGAAGCAATGTTGAATCCCATTCATACAAATCGCGGTAGATGTCAATTTTTGTTCTACCACTATCAGGAAGGGTTGCAAATATCTTATCGTCGATGTATACCTTATCGCCTTTTACCACCAAACTCTCAGGGTCCTTACCTTCTTCAACCGCCAATTCTTTAAAGTAATTCATTGCTTTTACTCTCATCGGCACAGGAAAATCGTAGGATGGATAAACTTCTTCTGGTCCGATGGATAAAAATCCATTTCCAAAATTATTGTTGTATTGTGCCCTTCCACCATGAGTTGAGGAAGCTTCTAAAATCTGAACTTTCTTGCCGTTTTTGTCGAGCTCTCTCGCGGCATACATACCTGCAGCACCTGCTCCTATTATGATTACATCGAAATCTGCTTTGGGCGCTTCTGTTGATTCTTTCGTTTCGGAATTACAACTTGCCATTATCGCTATTAATAAAAATAGGTAGGCGTATGTGTTTTTTCTCATGCTTTTGTTTGTTAGGTGAATAGATTCACGCGACGAATTTAAGGAAACTTGCGATATTTAAAGCGAGATACTTATTTTTTGAAAATGGGACAATAGAATCACTGAAAACTGAAAAATCATCGAATTTAATAAAAGAAGTGCCTGCCTAATGAAATGAATATTTGAGCTTTAAGGAGCGCTTATATTTTGATTCAAATTTGAATAAAAACCGATAATTACACCCCTTTAAACACCTGAAATAACAATAGATTTACGCCATATTCTAATCCATTCGAATAAAGCCTAATTTCGAAGAAAAATAATCGGTAATTACTGTTAATAAAGAGATATAGCCTATACCAATTCGTTATAATTAAATGAATTCTGAGTAAATTTATTGCTGATTAAATAACCCTGTAATAAAACGCAATTACAAATGAAATTAGACTCAAATTTTATCCGATCTCAGTTTCCTGTTTTCAAAGAACCTTCCTTAGATGAATGGGCGTATTTTGAAAATGCAGGAGGTTCTTACACTTGCCAACAAGTGATTGACAGGTTGATGGATTATTATACTAAAACTAAGGTTCAGCCTTGTTATTTATTCAAGGCTTCGTTGGAGGCTGATGTAAGAATGAATGAGTCGTATACACAATTGGCGGGCTACTTAAATGTTTCGGAAGATGAGATCAACTTTGGCCCTTCTACTACACAAAACATTTATGTTTTAGCAAACGCTCTTAAACCGTTATGGGAAAATGGTGGTGAAATCATCGTTTCTAATCAAGATCACGAAGCAAATGCTGGCGCTTGGAGAAGATTATCGCATCCTGGCCTTGTAATTAAGGAATGGAAAGTAAATGCTGAAACAGGAAAATTAGACTTGGACGAATTGGACAAGTTGATTACAGATCAAACAAAAATGATTGCGTTTCCTCATAGCTCAAATGTTATTGCTCACATAAACCCAGTTAGGGTTATCGCCGACAAAGCACACGCTGTTGGTGCAATTGCAATGGTGGATGGTGTTTCTTATTCGCCTCATGGTTTACCTGATCTTCAAGAATTAGGAGCCGACATTTATATGTTCTCTTTGTACAAAACGTGGGGACCACATTTGGGTTTAATGTACACCAAAAGGGATTTGATGGACAGAATGGAAAATCAATCGCATTTCTTTAATGGTGGTTACGACCGCTGCAAGTTAACTCCTGCCGGCCCCGATCATGCACAGATTGCTGCTGCTGCAGGAATGGCAACTTACTTTGATGCTGTTTACGATCATCATTTTGATGAAGAAGCAGATGCTGCCGAAAGAGGAAGAAAATTACACAAGCTTTTTGCTGATCACGAAAAAGAATTGATGCATCCTTTAATGGACTTCTTAAAATCGAGAGATGATGTGAAGGTAATTGGACCAACTGATCCTGAGGAAAGAGCTGCTACAATTTCTATTTTACCTAAAAACATGAGCGTTGTAGAATTAGCGACCAAACTGACCGAACAAAAATTAATGGTTGGTCATGGTAATTTTTATGCAGTACGTCCGCTAGAATCTGTAGGCGTAGAAGTAGAAGAAGGTGTGGTTAGGGTTTCGTTTGTGCATTACAACACAATGGAAGAAATTCAGCAATTAATAAACGGTCTTAAGGTTGCTTTAGGATAGCATCTTTCCAAAGAATAATTTTAAAGTCCATATTTTATTGGTTTTACATCAATAAAATATGGACTTTTTTGTGGGCAAAATTCAGGTAACGCTGTTGGCTTTTTCAAAAGCTATGAGCCCGAAATAAGCAATAAAAAAAGCCAATCAAACAGCTGTGGGAAACTGTTTGATTGGCTATATAATTTCCCGAAACCCTTGCGGGCTATAGAGCTTATTAAGCTGCTTCGTAAATTGACTCTTCGGTATCGAAATAAATATTGTTGTGACCTTTTTTACTGTAACCAAAATAAACAACGTGTCTATCTTTTTCTGATTTATTAGCGTTTCCACGGTGGAAAAGTCTATCATCGAACATGATAACACTACCTGCAGGAATTGCTCGTGTTACTGCTTCCGGAACTGGACTTTCGGTTCCTTCAACAAGAGATTCTAATGTAGTACCGCTATGCTGATACACCATTTCTTCAGATTTCAATTTTGTTTTACTCAGGTGATTCGAAAGGAAATGAGTTTTAGGAGAAAAACCTGTTGGGCCCATCTCAACGGGAATATCTTCTAATGCGAGTAAAACGTTTATTGCATGTACAGGAAGATGCTCCGCCGATTTGTGCTCAGAGTCTATGTGCCATTCTTGCGCTGGTGTGTTTGGTGCTGAAGAGATAATACCACTACCATCCATTTGAGCGTCGTCGCCAAGTAATTGAGCAATTACTGGAGCCCAAGGTAATTCGCTTAATTGAAAGCCTAATTCTTCTGGTGTAATTTGAGCATCCCATCTACCTTCTGATCTTTGGCAAATTTCTATAAAACCATTTTTTGCTCCAATACCAATTTCTTTTCCTTCTAATATTTTAAGTAATGACGATAACGTTTCAGATGAAATTTCCAACATCTGCTTACGCATTTCTTCTGGAAGAAAGTTTTCTAATATTACGAACCCTTCATTTGTCATTGACTCTACGGCGTCTTTAAAGACTGTTGGATCTATGGTACTTTGTGCAATCATGCCTTTTCTATTTTATTTGGACGCTTAACTTTTTATTATTTAAGAGCTAAGTATCTCCCGTTCAACAATTAAGTGTAAACTCCTTGTTACACAGAACAAATATACTGACAATTCAGAATATTATTCTATTTAAATAGAATAATATTCCTTAATACTACTTAAAAAATGTGATTCCCAATAAATTTCGCCCTGAAAGAACCAGCATAACAAACTCAGGATCAGTCATCTATTGCCAGGAATTACATACAGGATATTTTCAATTATGTTGGTATATCAATCTGCGGAATACCAGTAGTTAAAAATACTTTTCACTTAGCCCAAACCCTGCTTTAACAATCAATTCAACAATTCCAACTTCATCATTTTTAAAGCAAAGCCAAATTAGAAAAGCTTAACGGAAAGAGATAACAACATATCGTTAGAGATCGCCCAAATTCCCCGAAGATTAGGAAATTTTTCAAGGATGACGAAATGAGCGTAGAGTAATTTGCATAGGATAATGAGCGTAGAAACAACTACGGTTGTTCTACATACAAAGCCTCAATTTCTTTAATTAACTGCTTCTCGGTAAATAGTTTTACTAAATATCCAGTTGCTCCTTTATTCATTGCTTCTTCAATAACTTGCGTTTGCCCAACGGCAGAAACCATCAAAACTTTAGCAGGCATCTCGTCTCCTTGAAAAACATCTAATATCTCAAGCCCTAACATATCAGGAAGTATGTTATCCAGTGTAATTATATCAGGTTCTAACTCGAACGCCATATCGGTTGCCTCGTTTCCATAAGCCGCTTTACCGATTACTTCTAGGTCAGAAGTTTTATTTATTATTTCCTCAATTGTAGATCTCATAAAGGATAAATCATCTACGATTAAAACTGTTTTCTTCATTTCTTATAATTAATTAGATTAAGATTTCTATTAATCTCGCATTAATAGACGTTTAGTTTTTACGCTGCATATTTTATGCTTGGATGCTTAAAGTATTTTACGACCCTATCACTATTTTCTTGCAGCATATTCATATGACTTTCTAAATTTTCTTTCAATTTTTCAACCGTTTTCGGAGCAGGCTTGTCAGATAAACCATACTTTAAATCACAGTTCAAATATTCATCT
>JABSPQ010000096.1 GCA_013214205.1 Flavobacteriales bacterium | reverse complement strand
TGGTAAATATCCCCCTTTGTTTTATCTAAATGACTTGATTACATCACTAAAATCGGTGAAAAAACCTATCCTAAATATTTTCAGTCTTGAATAAATGAAATTGTGACATCCAAATTGATAAACTCATTTTTTAGGCCTTCATTTATTAAGTCATGAATAATGCGGGTTAACATAAAGGATCCTCTTATATATAGAAGCCTGTTCGTTTAAAGCCTTACATTATATAGAAACGATTTAATACAAGGTTGATTTGAGAGAAGAAGTCAGTACCATACTATATAGACGTAATAATCGAAAGTTTAAATCTCTCTATCTATTTACAGTCAATTTTTAAGCAGATGTAATATTTGCTTGCATCCATCGTCTTCTATATGAGCTTTCTGCCATGAAACCTTTTCGTCTTTTCTGCCATCTGACCTAACCAAGGGCCAAGAATTTCATAGTTCCATTTTTATTAATCTATCTAAACTATTTAACTATGGGAGGTGAAGTATTATCGCCGAGGATGAAGATGATCTCTATGATGTATCTTGTTCTGACGGCACTATTAGCAATGAATGTTTCGAAGGATATTTTAGAAGCGTTTGTTACCATCAACACAAGTATTGAAGCAACCAATGAGAACTTTAATGAGAAAAACAAAGCTCTTTATGCAAGATTTCTTGCTGCACAAACACAAGACGCCGAAAAAGTAACTCCTTATAAGGACAAAGCTTGGGAGGTAAAAGATCATGCAAACGAATTGTTTGCACACATTGATTCTTTAAAGTCATATTTAATTTTAGAAACCGAAAAGATTCCAGAGGATCAAGCAGGAAGAGACACTATGCACTTGCACGACGTTAGTGCCAAGGACGATTACAACGTGCCCACTTACATTTTGATTGGAGATGCAGGTTCACCTAAAAAAGGACAATGGACAGCTCACGATTTAAAGATTAAAATAAATAAGTACAAGGATAAAATCTTATCGTTGATGACACCTGAGATGAAGGCAGAGTTAAAGATTATGCTTAACACGGATGATCCGCCTACAAAATCGGATGGATCGAATCCAACTTGGGACAACGATAATTTCTATAATATTCCACTTGCTGCCGTTATCACAATTCTTACTAAGATACAGGCAGATGTTAGAAACGCGGAATCGGATATTATAGAAAAGCTCTTTAGCGAGGTAAAGAAATACGATTTCACATTCGATACACTTGCTGCCAGAATAATTCCAAAATCGAGTTATATTTTTGTGGGAGAAGCATACGAAGCGGAAATTTTTGTTGCAGGGTTTAACACCACCAGAGATCCCGTTATTCAAATGGGTGAATTAGATTATTCGAACGGTGATCCATCTTTGGTTGCAAGCACAATTAAAACAGACGGCATTTCCTACGAAAACGGGGCTGGTCATTTTAAAGTTATTGCGAAAACAGAAGGAGAAAAAAAATACAGTGGAATGATTAGTATCATGTCGCCACAAGGGAAAATTGTAAAGTACCCCTATGAAGGATCGTACACCGTTGCTCGGCCCTCTCTAACTGTTTCAGCCGATCAGATGAATGTTTTCTACATTGGGCTCGACAACCCAATTACCATTGCTGTACCGGGTGTGGCTCACGAAAAACTTAAACCTCGATGTTCTGGAGCTACCTTATATAAAGCCATAGGGAAAGGGAAATACATTATTAAACCAACTCGTGCAGGAGATATTTTTATTAGTGCTAAAGCCGATTTTAACGGGGAAATGAAATCTATGGGGCCAGGAATAAAGTTTAGGGTAAAACGAATGCCAACACCAATTGCTAAGGTGATGAATATGACTGGAGGACGAATCTCCAAGAAAACTTTAGCCGCAGCGGGAGGCGTAATTCCGTTAATGGAGAATTTTGATTTCAATGTATATTCAACCGTTAAATCTTATAAAATCACAATGGAGATAGAAGGTGATCTTGTGCCTGTAAGGGTAACAGGTGGAAGGTTTACAGAAAAAACGGCAAAAACTATTAGCAGACTTCCAAGTGGTGCCAAGGTTTTCTTTGAAAACATAAAGGCCGATTTACCCGATGGAACTACTAGAATGTTAAACTCAATAATTTTTACAATTAGATAATTATTGCTTGTTGAGCTGCTCGAATTTAAGTTTGGAATTCTGTAACGCTTTACGAGCGCAATACGCCTGATATGGCAATGTAAATATGGGACCTACCAATGTTGAAAGGAGACTACCAGGAACCGAGTAGGTCTCTATTTTAAATATGAGACCTTCTAATGCTTCGTAGCTGTACCCGTATCTAGTAGTGGTATTATAGATTTCGTTGATTCTTACACCGAAAATTATTTTGGGCAAAATCCACTTTATGGGTGGCAAATTCATCTGATCTACAATTGTGTCGTTTACTCTTATCGCTCTATTCTCTTTCTTCCATTGTGTAAATCCAATTAAGATATTGTTGGGAAACATCTCAAAGCGATCTATAAACGACAGGTCAAAGTCTCTTAGTCTTCCCTTAATCTCGACTTCCAACGTAGTTACTTTATGAAGCATATTACTTTTGTTGTAGGACATTACTTTGGCTTCGACAAACTCCTCAATCAGTTGATCGCTTTTGCTAGATTGATCTGAAAAACAAATTCTCATAGATCAACAAATTTCTTCTTCAACAAGTCTACTACCGCCGCTTGCACTTCTGGGTATTTAAATTCATATCCATTATCAAGCATCTTACATGGAGAAATAAACCGGCTTTTCAGCATCAACTCGGTTTCCGTTCTCAAAAAGAAAGCCCCAATTTCTAATAAGAATTTTGGTGCAGGCAAACCAATTGGCATCCCAACCCCTTTTCTCATAGCTCGCATAAAAGCACTATTGGTAACTGGACCAGGCGAAGAAACATTAACAGGCCCACTAATGTTTTCGTTAGAAATAATAAGTTGCATCATGCCCAAAAAGTCATCGATGTGCACCCAACTGAACATTTGTTTGCCAGTACCTTGATGTCCGCCTAGGCCCAAACGAGCAAGGTTAGTAAGTGGAATCATAGCACCTTCTCCCCTGCCCAAAACAATAGTAATTCTTAACGATACTTTTCTAATGGCCACTTCATGACCAAAGAAAGCAGCTTCCCATTGTTTGCAAATCCCTTCAGAAAAACCCTCTCCAATTTCATCGCTGGTCTCCTCCATTTGTTTGTCGTAACTATCACGATAAATAGTTGCAGAAGAAGCATTGATCCATAACTTAGGAGGATTAGCACAAGCTTTTATTGCGTCACCAACCGCCTTTGTAGAATCAGTTCGAGAGGTTAATATCAATTTTTTATTTTCGGCATTGTACCTACAATCAACCGATTTTCCGCTTAAGTTAATCACCACATCCGCACCATCTATTTCCTTAGCCCATTCACCTTGAGTTTTTCCATCCCAGGCAATTTCGTGCTCGCCTTTTGGGTTTCTACTCAAGTTAACCACTTCAACACCCATGCTTCTATAAAGCTCTGCAAGCTGATTTCCTAGAAACCCACTGCCTCCTGCTAATACTATTTTTTTCATGATTCAAGATTTATTTGTCCTTCGTATCGCACCAATTTACCAATAACCGGGTACGAACTTTCGATTTCAATATACCATCCATTCTCTGTTGCCTTATTAATGGCAACCGCTTTTGCGTTTAGCCAATCGGGCAATTTAATTTTGCCTACTTGAGAAAATACTTGCTGGTAAGCCAGAGCTCCTTCTTCCTCTGTAAGCTTAAAACCAAGTGTTATGTTCCCAAAAATCTCCATCAGCAAACCGTTTTTAGCATATGCTTCCGACTCCAAAATTTGACCATCGAAATCTCTGTACCAATATTCATAACCCGGGTTTCGTTTCACATTAAGCGAAACTTTTACCTGAGGTCCTTTGGGTGGAAGCTTCAAAGTTTTGTTCATCAATTTAATAATTGGCCCTGTTCCGTGCGTTACATTCACAATTCCAGAAGCGCTAAAACCTTCCTCATTACCATAAGCTCTCTGTAGTATCGGATCTAATTTATTAAAGTCTTTTCCTAGAATTTCTTTAAAGATAGTTGTTGCCATAATCTTTCATTTAGTTGATTTACAATACCAATCGATTCATCAATCTATTGGTGTCTAAATTAAGTCGGAGCGCATACGCCAGTTCCACAATTTTGTCTAAAACATTTAAATCCTGATTCCTTTTTATTTGAAACGAGATCCAACCAGCGTTTTTTATCACATGGTGCTCTTCTGCCAAACCAAGAGAAATAATGACACCAGCAAAGTATTTGTTTAACCGAATATCTACCAAGCCATCTCCATGCATGTGCCCAATTTCTTTGTCGTCGATATTAAATTGGAGCCCACCATACCTGTGTACAGTCGTTGAAACGTACATCAACTGTTTTGCACGTTCCGCAAATGCCATCATCTTTTTATACACTTTTGGCCTAAAAATCATGGTATAAATCTTTAAGTGCTCATCGAATATAATTGGTAAAAAGGGTACATGTTTCAACATCCTAAACCTTTTTTCTACTGTCGTAACAATCGCTGTTTCTTCCATAATTTATTGTTTTAAATCATTCAACATATTTCCATCAATTCCGCAACTCGTCTCTTCGTCCTTCAAGCCCATACCATCCACAATGGCCTGAATGAAAAATGTGATCCCGGGTAATCTCATCACCCAACCCAAGGATGCATAAACTAAGTTAATGTGTTCAAAGCCTCGTGCAATGGCCTCCACGCTGGTGTATTCCTGTCCACTTTTGGTAACATAAGTTACTTGCAACAGCTGCTTACCCTTAAAATCTTCCGCATGTTCAAAAAACAAATTCACACCATTCTGCTTTTCAAACCATCTTCTAAACTCAGAACATTCGTTGCAATTCTTTTTAAAATACATGGTGCCTTTTGGTATGTTGTTTGGCCTCCACAAAAACCTCCAACTAGGCACGCTTGCTTTGTAAGCTGTCCAGTCTTTACCAAAACGTTTTTCCATCGATTCAAATTCTTGAGGATTTGAAACACCCAATGTGTAGGCCACAGAAACTACCACACCAACCAATAATATTGGCGCACCGTATAGTACAGCAAGTGGAATAAAAAACAAGGTAAGCGCCCACTGGATGGGATTTCGGATGTAGGCATACACTCCTGATCTCACCAGTTGCGGGGTAGGATCGTAGGGGAATGGTGTGCCTTTTCCTTCCTCTTTTAAATCTAACAAGGCAACCAGCGCTGGCAATAAAAAGATAAAGGCCAACTGAGATATGTACATCGCATATGAAAGATTGAGATTGAAAAATTGAGGGAAATAACTCATTGTAATACAAGGAATTCCCAAGCAATAAATGATTGCGATGCTAAAAAACTGGAACATTGTTCGGAGTCCGATGTTGGTTTTTTCTATGCTGAACTTTGCCCAAAGCTGACCGGGAACAAAAACGAATAGCACCAACATCAACTCACCCCAATACCAATTTTCGCCAAGAAATAAAATGTCGAAGACCTCTAATTGAGGCATCAAAATTATGTCTGACCAGAATGCAATGGCAGCAAGCAGAACTACATATTTACCTTTGGCAAAAAACGTAGGAACCACGCCCCATACTACAACCCACACAAAAAGCAAATCGTAAGGCATCATTAAGCTTTCGCTCTCTGGCGTTCCGAAATGCCATAGATTTAAGGAGACACAAACGGCATTTACTACAGGCAGAGAAATTAAAACCCACAAAGTAGAATAGAACATGGCCCAGTTTTGATCCGCATTTTGCTCTTCTTTCATTATTAATGAAAAGAGAAACAGCAGCGAGATCCCTACTAGTATATTTCTAATTATAAATTCTGTTTCCATCTCAATTAGTTTCTTGATTATCGAAATAAGACGCTATTAAATAATTTGAACTCACGCTCACTGTAAGCCTTTCAATTGGTTCAAAATACCATCGCGGGCTAAGTTTGTTTCTAAACTTTGTAGACCATTCTACTTTAGTCTTGCCGTCTTCCATAGGTTCAAGAGCAATAGAAATCTCTTCCCACGCAATCCAATGATCTATGTGAGAGCTGTCTGATACCACCTCAAAAACAAGCCTCTGTTCAGTTTTTTCTTTAATCCTTAAATGAAGTTTGCCCACTCCTTTTGTGCTGGATTCGAATTGAATTATTCTGGCATCCCCTACTTCAATTCCAGTTCCTTCAACAGCAATTGGTTTTGGAAATCCTATTTTTAAAATGCCAGGGAGGTTTGGAATAAAATCTGGTTGAAGATTCATTTTTTCTAGAGAAATATTGCCATCTACAATTTGTTCTACAGAAACATTGGTTGACTCTTGCACTTTTTTAAACGGTACTCCTTCAGCCATTAATATTAAAAGCGGTATTATAATAATTGAATTGAGGTAGTCTTTATCTCTATTTTTCAAATATTGCATAACTCCCACAACCGCTCCTGCCACTGCATAAAATAATGGTGCCGCCATTACTATACAGATTGTGCCTTCTCCAAACGCAACGCATGCCAGAAGGAGAAACATGGTGAGTACCCAAAATACAGATTTGTATGGCGACGATTGAGGCTTACTGGTAAAGCGCACCATCAGCAGACTAATTAGGGCAGGGAGCCCAACAAAAAGCAACGCTGTTTGTTCGTAACGCTCTTCGATTATAAAAAATCGGAAAAACATACTTGCCAATGCAAGTGTTAATATGATAACGTATAATGTTCTTTTCGGTCTTTTCATTTTAGCCATTTTAAAAAGTTGGTTTCTTAATTAAATTGGGAAGCGCCTTGTCTATTCGTTCCGCCAATTCGGGCAATTTTATAGTTGATATGGCAGGAAACAAATGGTGCTCTAAGTGATAAAACATGCCGAATGTAATCCTGTTTTTCCATTTGGTTCTTTGCGTTCTAGACTCATCTACGCTTTCTTTCGCATCGTGGTGAACTGTCCATACAGCGAAAAACGCAGTTGTAAATTCGGCCAAAACCATAATCACTACATGGTACATTAAAAAGTGAATGTTAAAATAGAACACCGCGAATGCAAAGGCACTCAAAGAAATCAATTCTACATATAAGTTTTTTCTGTAGCTTTTATTTCCCAACTGATGCGTTACTCTCAAAATTTGAAAGATGTGAATTGGCCCATATAAAAGCGCACCATACCAAGTCATTCGAGCAGATTTTCCTTCAAAATCTGCTTCTGTTAAACAGTACTTGTGGTGCCGAAGGTGATTAAATTTAACCGCGTGCACAGACACCATCATCAAAATACTATTGCTATACAAAGTGAACCAAGTCATAAACCTGTTAGTGCCTAACGCATTGTGAAAACCATTGTGAACTTGTCGCAAGCCAGTTAAAAAGAAGTAAACAGAAAACGGGATGGCCAACAAATAATACTCGAAATAGGCCAATGTTAAAGAAGCTATCAACCATGGTAAAGTGATGTTGTTCTCTATCAAAATTTCCTTCAGACTCATCTTCCTTAAGTCTTTCCATTTCACTTTATTTCTTATTTCTTTATTTGTCATAGCCGTAAGTTTAAAGGTTAATTCACAACATACATCGGGGTTTCAAAATAGCCCCGGTTGAACTTTTGCTTTACTTCAACCAGGCTATTATTATTTATAATTAATCTAGTCATCTGCTTTATGCTAAGCCAACATTCGGGCTTGGATCAGTAAGTGGAGAACTGGATTAACCGCTCTTCTTTTGCCCTCTTTGGCTTTTCGTCGGCCTCTAAAAAACATGAGTAGATTCAAAAACATCATCACTCCTAAGTAGATGCTAAACCCACCTATTTTATAAGAAAGCACTTCCATCAATTCTTGTTTTGTGTCCAGAATTTCTCCGTTGGGCAATTTGAATTTCAGAATCAATAAGGCAAAACCAATGTTGATTAGATAAAAGCCTACTTCGAAAAGTTTATTAGTAGACAGCGCAATCTCTGTTTTACCACTAAAGATTTCGAGCATAAACACTTTTGCATTTCTAAATAAAATGTGCGCTACATATAGGGTTAATAATATTACTATTGGTAAGTAAATTGTATATCCGATAAAAACTAAGTCGTATTCCATGATTTCTAAAATTTATGCTTCACCTAAGAAACGAGTTAATAATAACTGTCTTTCTTCCTTCGGTAAATTCCAAAGGCAGATAACAGCAATATTGAAATAATGCATTAGCGCTAGGCCTGTTACAATGAGTCCAATGTTTTGTGATAAAACCTCAATCATTTGATTTAAAGATTCTACCGTTTCCCAAAAATGAAGCGTGATAAGGCAGTAGCCAATGTTCAATAAATAGTAGCCCATCAGCAACATTTTGTTTAGCGGATCTATTATATCCAAATCGTTTTCGAAGATTTGAGATGTAAATGCCCTACCATTAGTGTAACATATCCACCCTACCCTCACCGTGATGAACACGGTTATTGGGAGGTAGACCAGGTAGCTTACTATGTTGTAATTTATATCCATTATTGAACTTTCAAAAGTTTGTGAAAACTTGTATTCAAAAAAATACTACTTCATAGTATTTAGTAATGTTTTATAAAACCAATGTTGGTCTGACTTTCCGAATTTGTCGAAAATTCCATTTAAATTTTCTGTAAACCCTTTTAAATCTTTTACCACATTGTTAAACTCTTCAACTTCCACTTTATCTCCGCCCTCAACGTTTTGAACTTCGCTTAATACATCAATAATTGGTACTAACTCTCTTCTTTGTCTCTCGCGAGCAACTTGCCTGGCCAAAGCCCAAATGTCTTTATCTGTATAGAAAAACTCTTTTCTTTCGCCGGCTTTTAATTCCTTTTTAACAATCCCCCACTCCATCAAACTCCTAACGTTCATGTTGGCATTTCCTCTAGATATGTTTAACTGTTCCATTATATCATCTGTTGAAAGAGGTTGTGGAGCTACCATAAGTAAAGCATGGATCTGAGCCATTGCTCTGTTGATTCCCCAACTGGATCCCAATGTACCCCATGCTTCTATTAATTTCTTTTTTCCTTCTGTTAGCTGCATATTGTAAACGTAATACAATTTATTAAAGTTTCAAAACTTTCTGAAAGTTTATTTAACTAAATTATAATTCCCTACTTAACAATAGACAAAACATCGTTATCTTTACTTACCTAGCAATACAACACCAATATGTGGCGATTTATATATGGAATAGTTTTTAGCTCAATCATCTTTTGCTCTACTCAAAGTGGAGCTCAAGAAACAAGTTGCGACAACTATTTAATCACTTTTACACTAGATACCATTTGCTCTTCAATCCTAGAACTAAAAAAGCCTTTTGGTGGTGGCAAGTTTTTCCGGTTAGATGATAAAGCAATACCTGCATCAGATGTTAAGTTTTATAGCGATGGCCGCGATTACTTTGCGAATTTAACAACTGTAAGAAGCCTGTTTTCCAAACCTTTTGCAGTACGAACGGATGTGGGAGCAATCAATTTGTATGAACATACCACAGGTGGTAATGGCGGTTTTATGATGAGCCCTACTGGTGGTGGAATGTATTTTGGTGGTGGGCAATCTCACACAACTTATTACTTTAACAATGGTGTTGGAGATGTACAAAAAGTAACCGTTAATAATTTATTAACGGAAGTATCGGGACATCCCGAAGCAACAGCTCATCTTAAGAAGGTTCGCATTTTTAGATCGGTTGTCCTTTCTGTACAAATTGTGGGGTTCAGTATGGTTTTAGTTGGCTTAAATAGATTTATGAAACAGGATTTAAGCAATCCAAATGCTGTTGAAGACAATGGGAGTGATGAGCTTTTTATAGGAGGTTCCATTATAGCAGCCATTGGTGGTTATGCGGCCATCTTTGGCCCTCAGCCTATAAAGGCCATCTTCATTTTTAATGAGTCCAGCAAAAACAATTAGCTTTAAATGACCTGAATTGAAAAGCATTATACTTTTCAACCGCTTACATTTACAGCATGGAAAAATCAACTATCAACCTTTTCGGTAAGCCCTTTGCAGAGTGTATTTCTATGGATATGGATTTCCGTATTCCTAGCTCAATGCGAGACGCAGCTTGTTTGTCGTATGTGTACAATGGAACGCAGGAAGTATATTCGTCGGCGGAAAAAATTGTTGCCAAGAACAACGAAAGTATCTTGATGAAATGCGGTAATTACGTCGCAAACATTGTTGACGCCACTCCTGAGAATCAGTTTCAAAGTATCTTTTTCCATTTCGATCATGAGTCGATTAAGAAAGCATTTGGTGATAAAGACCTTAGTTTTTTAACGGTAGAAAAATTGGATGAGCCGATTGATCCAGCTATTAAAGTAGGCCAGAGTGAATTGCTAGATAGCTTTGTTGCTTCCATGATGCCCTATTTCGATCACCCAGAAATGGCACAAGAAGAGTTACTTGCAACTAAACTACAAGAGCTTATTTACATTGTATCTAACAACGGAAAAAATGCCATTGCCACTAAATTAATTGGCACACTGGGATCACCAGAGAAGATAGAATTCAATAAAGTGATTAAGGCAAATGTATATAATAACTTGAGTTTGTTGGAATTATCTTTCTTAACTCACAGGAGTAAATCTACTTTTAAAAGAGACTTTAAAAAATGGTTCAGCGAAAGTCCGTCGAAGTATTTTAAGATTAAAAGATTAGAAAAAGCAGCGGATTTATTGGGTTCAACCGAACTTCAAATTAATCACATTGCCTGGAAAATGGGATTTGATAACGCAGCACATTTTAGTACTTCCTTCCTTTCGTACTTCGGTAAATCTCCGAACGAATACAGAGATTGATCTGATTTGAAAACTCTTTGAGCTTTTTTCAAAAGCGCTTCTGTCGTAATAGTAGCAGATTTGTATAACAGATTTAGTAAAACTAAAAAACAGAAATTATGAAAGATTTAAGAGAAGCAATCGTAACGATTAATCTAGATAGTAGCAAAGCAGAAGTATGGGATTTACTTTTTAACCGCTTTGGAGAAGTAAATATATTCAATCCTATTATAGATGGTTCGCACCACAGAAGTGGCACTAAGGGCGAAGTAGGTTGCGAGAGAAGGTGCGACATAGACGCGAACAATTTTGTTCACAAAAAGATTACTGGAAGAAAAGGCACCGACAGTTTCGACATTGAGGTAATTGAAGGTGGCTTGCCAATGATGGGCGATATGCTAGCGACTTTAAACTTAAAGGAGATTACGCCTAACCAAACTAACATTTCTTTAACGATGAAGTTTAATACTTCGCCTGCGTTTGTTGGTGCTTTAATGAAGCCGATGATGAAAGCGATGTTGTTTAAAATGATGATTGGGTTGAAGTATTATTTAGAGACAGGGCATGCGGTTACGAAGGAAAACATCAAAGGGATTATAAGAGCTCATAAAAGGTTAAGTGCGGATGAATCTTTTGCGCCAAATGCTAAGTTGGAGTTTGCAGCGTAACAAAGTACAGATTTGAGTTTGGAGTTTGAGTATTGAGAAAAGAAAATACTTGTCAAATCCTTTGCCTACCCAACAGGAAAAGGATTTGGTTTATAAGGCTTTTAGCACAAGATAATACCCCTCAGTCGCGCGTGCCACGCGACAGCATCCCCTTAAAAAAAGGGGAGCTGCTTTTCATTTCGTTTTTTCTTAATCATTACGGATTCAAACAAAAAACGAAATGCGTTCCTGAATTTATTTCAGGATCTTTTTCAGGAAAACATGTTTCACAAAAGATCCTGAAACTAGTGACCGCTCCCGCGTGTCACGTTCAGGAAAACATATCATTGGTTTTTATTACATTTAAACATGTCGTTTATTATTGTTTATGTTACCAACGAAAGTTTGGAAGAAGCCGAGCGAGTTACCAATCATCTTTTAGAAAAAAAGCTAATAGCTTGTGGAAATCACATGCCAATTAAGAGTGCTTATTGGTGGCAAGGCAAAATAGAAAACGAAGACGAGTATGTTTCTCTCTTAAAAACCAGATCTTCTAATTGGGAATTGGTGGTAACCGAAGTGGAGAAAATCCACTCTTACGATACGCCCTGCATCATAAAATTTGAAGCAGAAGCCAATCAGAGCTACGAAAAATGGATTGAAGATGAGACTTCTTAAAACGCGCCATATTAGATCAACATAAACTTAAATAGCACGTAGGGGTATTAAATTCCAATGCTGTTTATACATCATAACACTAAAAATAAACCATGGAATATACCTTTCTAATTCTTTCTGTTCTAATGTCATTTGGCGCTTTCGCTCAATCCGAATATAACCGTTCCGCTAATATCCATAATAGAGCTTTTCACCCACCGATGACGATTGAACCCGACCAAAACATTAAACAAGTTGAGTCTAAAAGGATCACAGTTAGAAACGGTAAGGAAGAAACAGATGTATATAAATTTGATAGTAAACATCGTTTTGTTGAATCTCATACCATAACCGATAAAGGGGATAAGCTAATGAGGGTCAAAAAGGAATTTTATGATAGTCTCTTCATCGAATCATGGAATGAATACTCTAACGACTATATACAATCATCGAATCAATATTCATACAGAAATGGGAAATTAAAATCTACAGCCGATTACGTTAGAAACAACAACGGGAGAATAACTTCTTTTAAACGAACAAAAAGAGATGGGAGCTTTGATGGTGCACAGGGCAAACGCATCTAAATCATAACTATCTAAATATCAGCTAATTGTATTGTTTTTGCCGTTAATTATACGTATATTTATCTGATAATCAGATATTTATACTAATGAGAGAAGGAGGTTTATTATTGTATTTTTCAGGG
>JABSPQ010000095.1 GCA_013214205.1 Flavobacteriales bacterium | reverse complement strand
CCCAGTTTGAAAAGGTTTTGTAACCCAACTTGGCCTCGATGCTATAGGCTCTTTTTGATAAACCACTCTCTTTCCATAAGTCAATATGCGTTTTTTTCTCGTCTTCTAAAATCATGATCTATTACTTTTTTATGATCACAAATCTAAATGCACTTTATTGAATATGAAATACCGGGTTGGTAGGATACTTACCGATGGAAAGTCACTTTTTTATCAATAAAACACCGACAAACAATACAAGTTACTAGCCTGATGCACATTAAAACTCACGTATGTTTTCAGAATTCTAATGAACTCTGAAAAACAGCTCTTGAATTAGCCGAAATAGCGTGCGTAAAAATCTTAATTAAGAATCTTTATATCTGACCAAAAATGAGAAGAAGGAGGATCGAAACTCCCTCCCCCTCTGTTGCAACATCTTGATTGGTTATTTAACTTTTATTAATTTGATCGATTCGGACGCTGTACCATCTGCAAGAGTCACTCTCACGAGATACATCCCTGTAGTAAGCCTATCACCTAATTGAATTAATTGATTTGTTCGGTAGCTGTTGGATGTGAACACAATCTTACCTCTAGCATTGTAAACCTCTAAAACAATCTTCTGATCTGATTCTGAAATTGCTTTCAAACTGGTGTTGGCATCAAATGGATTTGGAGATGCTTCTACAGTCATTGTAACTGTTGCCTCTTCCACTGAAACAACCTTTGATGTATGATTAACTTTTGAATCCATATTGGCTTTACCGGCTTTATTAGCCAATGCACATCCACCTATGCTATAATCTCCACTCGCCATTTTCTTGTCTACATCTTTCGCTTTCACCTCATGCTCATGTGGATCGCCCATGCCACCAAAGTGACACATCAACACTTTATCCGATGCTTGAGGAACAACCTCACATGTTCCAAGCAACCAATCGGATTTAGATAAGTTTTTATCTACATCCTTTGGTTTAACACAATGCGTATGCGCATCTCCCATTCCTCCTGTGTGACACATCTGTACATTATCTCCATCACATGCAGGATCTGGCAGAGTTGAACAAGAACCCAAAGACCAATCTTCTTTAGCCAGATTCCTATCTACATCCTTATCCTTCACACAATGCGAATGAGGTTCGCCCATTCCTCCACTGTGGCACATCAATGTTTTACCTGCATCGCAAGATTCTTCTGATGCTTCAATCACATCTACATTTACTTCATCACTCAATCCTTCACAATCACTTGCATATACTGTAACAGTGTATGCAGTAGAAACAGTTGGACTAACCGTAATGGTCTCTCCTTCCGAACCATCGCTCCATACAAATTCATAAGGAGGTAAACTACCAGAAGCCGTAGCAGTAAGCTCCGTGCTTTCTCCTTCATTGATGGTAACATCAGCACTAGCTGTTATCGATGGAATAACTTCTCCATCAACCAATGTGTTGATGGTGGTGTTGGTGATTACGGGTTCGTTGGCATCAAAGAAAATTGAAGCACTATTGGTAACGGTTGTTCCAGGTTCACGGTCTTCAAGTACATCAATAGAGAATTCAAAGAATCCTTTGCTGCCTTCTTCATCGAATTTATATGCAGGCAACTCTATTCCTGTAAAGTAAACAGTAAGTTTTCTACTATTGGCATCAATATGATGATTAGTAATGTTATGAGAAGAAGAACCCAACTTAAACGTACCTAAATCTAAGTTCTCATCTAATATATCAGTCACATAAATGTCATGCGCATTTCCTCCTCCAAGATTTTGGAATCGAATCCTATAATCAAGGGTTTGCTCATTAATTAAACCTTGAATACCACATCCAGTTGGTGTAACATTTTTGTCGTTAGGATCGCAAGAACATGCTGCTGTTTGGTGATCTACAATTCTTTTAAGTTCAACCATTGACCCATCGCATTCTGAACTTAAACTTACTTCGGTATACCAGCCTTCAACAGGTTCTTGAACATCTGGTACATCAACATATAGTCGAGCGTAGAACACTCCACTTCCAGGAAGTATTGGCTGTGTAAAGCGGTATTCATATACCGAAACTCCGGCAGCGTAAGTATTCTCAGAAAGAAAGCTAAACGTAACTCCATTATCTGTATCGGCTGGAATATATTTGAGTTTTCTACCATGATCGAGGGTAAGAGTGAACACAGTACTATTTACTTCCCATGTGGATGAACCAAGATTTATAATAGGTACAGTATAAACAATTTCGTTTCCAGGACATGGGGTAAACGCCTGATCAGCATCAAGCAAAGCACAAGTAGAACCAGGACTTTCACTAATTGATGTGATTCCCAAATTGGCATGGCATTGCTGTGTCGCACAATCAATAGATGAACCAGTTATAACTTCGTTATAAACCCTTTCACAGCCATCTATATCAGTAACCGATATTCCATATATACCTGGTGTTAATGGATAATGCCAATCTTCCGTAGATGATTGTAAAATTCCATCCATATTATATTCATAGGTAAGAAGATTACTATTTGTATGATAAAATTCTACGGAGCCTCCAAATCCATCGCAGTACTCACCCTCGGTGTACACGTCCCATATTCCTAAGTCATTAAGAATTTCGACGGTTTCTACAGGAGGACAAGCGCCACCGTCATCAACAGTAACTGTATATGTACCTGCTAACAAATTAGAAGGATTGGCACCCGATGGAACACTAGTTGTGGTGCTTTCCCAGTTGTAGGTGATGTTTGGTGATACTTCATTTATATGTAGACTAATTGCGTTTTCCCCAAGTGTCCATGGTAAGAAAGTACCAGTTCCTTCATCATTACATATCCATCCAAATCTCACCTTCCAAGTTCCATCAACAGACATCCCCATTCCGGCAAAATCGCTATGATCCAATGGGGCGTAATAAGTTCCATTAAAAGGACTTATATCATCTCTAATTTCGGTGTAATTTCCATTTTTAAAACAGACGTCATTGTATTCTGATTGCCCCCACGGTGATCCCATAATTCCTAGAACAGTGACCAACTTCATCTCAGTTAAATCCGCTCCTGGTGGATATAATTGTATACTCATATGGCCTTCTGTTGCTTGGAAACCATCAATACAAAGTGCTGCCACCGTATTATTAGTAATAGTTGCACCAGTTAAACCGCTAACAGGTATATCTATGAACATTTCATTTGTACCTAATCCAGAACAAACCGATTCAGTGAGTTCACAATTATTAGAGTAGAAAACACTTGTAACCGAAGTTTGTATCTCACCGCTAGCGTTTGCACATGTTGCGCCTACAGATAAATCTTGAAGTTCAACATTTAGATTTCCACTGAAAAGAGTGGCTGAGGTAGTGCTTTCGCAATTGTTATCATCGGTAACGGTAACTTCGTATGGGCCAGCTGAAAGCGAGGTTAAGTCCTCAGATGTAGCTGCATTAGACCATAAATAATTATATGGCGCAGTTCCGCCAATAACGGTTAAATCTATTGATCCATCCCCTATTGCGCCGCCGCAAAATAGGTTACAGGAAGGGTTTACAGGAATACCTGATAAAACTAATTCAGTTGGATCTGTCAAGGTATACAATGAAGATGTAATACAACCATTACCATCTGTTACTTGAATGGTATAATCTCCCCCTGTAAGATTAACTAAGTCTTCTGAGGTTTCTCCGTTAAACCAATTGTAATCATAAGGTAAAGTTCCTCCTGAAATAGTTAGATCAATGCTTCCATCACTCAAACCGAAGCATGAGGGATCATTTATAGTACCCAACAAAGTTAGTTCTAACGGTTCTATTAAAGTAAATAATGAGGTAGTGATACAACCATTGTCATCTGTTGCTTCAATGGTGTAATCCCCTCCTGAAAGATTAACTAAGTCTTCTGTTGTTTCTCCATTAGACCAATCGTAATCATAAGGTAAAGCTCCTCCTGAAATAGTTAAATCAATGCTTCCATTACTCAAACTAAAGCATGTGAGATTAACAGGTGTTCCTGACACAGCAAGTTCTGCTGGCTCCGTCAAGGTGAACAATGCACTTGTAATACAACCATTGCCATCTGTTACTTGAATGGTGTAATCTCCTCCTGAAAGGTCAACTAAATCTTCTGTTGTTTCCCCATTAGACCAATTGTAATCATAAGGTAAAGTTCCTCCTGTAGCTGTTATTTCAATGGTCCCATCACCAGAAAGCATACAAGATGGATCTACCAAAGCTGTTGATAGAGTTATAATATTCGCAGAGGCAAAACAGTCTATTGGTTCTAACAAGTTAAATGATTGCACTATAGAACATGATGTAACATTGTTCGTGATTGTTACATCGTACATTCCATCAACCAATCCCGTTAAATTAACTGGACCCTCCAATACTCCTGTTTCGTTAAATGAAGCATCAGACCATTGAATATCAAAATTATCACCACTACCTAAACCCAATTGAAAAGCGATACTCCCATTACTTCCTCCTATTGACGAAGGATCTATAAGATAGACCTGATCAATAGAAACAGCTCCTACATTATTGAAGTAAATAATGTCTTGAAATAAGCAATTATTATCGTCCGCAACAACAACAGATTGTCCCGTAAGACTATATGCCAATCCTGAAGCAGAATGAGTATTAGATGTATAACCTACTACATTGTTACTATTCCCACCAGACCATTCCACCTCATATGGTGAAACACCCCCAATAATAGTTACAGTAGCAGAACCAAGAGTCGTGCAACTAGGATCAATAGAACTCGTAATTGACCCATCGATAGATGAAATTATAATTGGTCCGGTGGTACTATTTACTGTACAAGCATTTTCATCAACACAACTCACAGAAATCTCACCAGAGCTCGGTGAAGCATTCCAATTTGCTCCAACAATTGGGCTATTGTTAGCCATTATTGAATTTGCATCTCCAGTTCCCGACCAATTACAAGCAGAATAATTACCTGTGATACTATAAAACTGCCCAGGAACTTCAAGCTCATAAGAGCAAACCAAACCCAATGCAGCACCAGGGCCTGTTATTGTTGGCGCAATTACTGGATCAAAAGTATATGTTTGAGTAATAGAATAAATTGCACCATTTTTAATAAAATTTAGTGTTACATTATAAGTACCACTATTAGCAAAAACATGTATTGGATCGGTGTCGGTGGATGGACTAGACATATCACCAAAATCCCATGAAGTAACATTGATACATTCAGGAGCATAAAATTCAACTTCCCTACATGAGGATCCCGTAACAACATCATAGCTAGTTGGTGCAGGGGTTGGAATAGGTTTAGCCTGGTTTATTCGAGGTAACCGTCTATAAGACCATTTAATAGCTGATGATGGGCTTTTTAAAGGAACACTTCGTTTATTAAAGCCAGAATTGGAATAAGCATCTGGGAAATTAATGACAGATAAAAACCTGCCTTTGGGAGGAAGGGGAGTCGATAAAACATTACCGACGCCTAATTCAGCGATATAGATTTTCCCATCAGGCCCTATTTGCAGATCCGAATACCACGGATGATTATTGGGTCCACCCCATGGTATAAAAGGGGTTAATAGTTTACTTTCAATATTGGCGAGATTAGTTAAATCATATGCCTTAAGCCCAACATGTAATGTAGGTTGAGAATTCTTAACAATAAGATATATCACTTCAGAATTAGGACTAAAACTAGCAGCCTCAACACCTATTGTTTCAATCTGTAAACCGTTAGAAATCTCTCCTGTTGCTATGTCGAAATTATATAAATATGCACCAAAAGTTTGCGACCACATGGATGAAATAATTAGTTTATCTCCGGATGGTGAGGCATTAATCCTTATTAATATATCTTGACCAAATGAGGGGATTCCTGAAGGATTAGAAGTGAATGTTTGAACACCGTTTGCTGTTAAACCACCTACATAGAAATTAGTTTCTGCCTCATCAAAAAATATCAACCAATAATCAGTTCCATTACATTGAGGTATTACCTCCATAGAAGTGCTTACATTAGTTTGCAGTGAGTTATTTTGAGCACCCGGACCAGTTATTTGAGTTCCCGTGGATAAAAAATCAGTATTGGGATCGTAAATAGAATAATAAATCCCAGCACCAGCTTGGATCCCATCAATTTGATAGAATATATAATATTCATCTAAATCAAGTGGGTTCGACTTTGGTTTTAAGACAGATAATAAAACTCGACCCGAACCACTAAATGTTTCGACCTCATGGTGCTGAGAATTCCATACAGTCATTCCTGAAGCATAAAACACCAATTGACCGTTGGCATCACTTTGAGAAAGTGAAGGGTAGTATGATGGCGAGTATATCGTTGGTTGATTTAAGTCAGTATCGTATGCACTATTGTTTGCAACTGGTTTCCCGGAAGAAAAATCCAATGCACAAGCATTATTAAAATACCATTGTCCTTCTGAACTTGCTATAGTTGGACATAAAGACACATAAGTTAATTCACTCTTTATTTCTGTTGAAGAATTAGGCCAGGCAGTGAGGTCTGCTTCAGAAATTGTTAAGCTAACAGTATAGGCTTCTGTTATACTCGTTAAGGTATAATTATGACTAACTGTTACAAAACCAATTCCTGTACCTGAAATAATATTTCCATCACCAAAATCCCATGTATATGTTGCAGTGCTAGTTTGATGCTGAGTTGCTTCAAAGTTCACACTTTCTCCAATACATATTTGAGTTATGTCCGCAGTAAATTCAGCATCGATAATTGCATCAAACGGACATGTAATTTTTGACATAAGGTTTGAAGTACCTACGAGGTCCTTTCTATAAGCTCCTATTTGTTGACGCATTCTAAATCCTTGCCCCTCGCTAAATGTATATTTACATGCTTCTCCATCTCCGTATCGATCAGAGGTATAAGACATATAATTATCCGTAGGATCATCTCTATCTTCAAGAACACCATCATATGTTACACTTTCAATACATGTATTTTCGTTTCCAGATAGCCAATTACATAATACGGGTGTTCCTGGGCTTGTGCCAAACATAGGAGGAGTATCACAAACTCTATCACCGGTATGACTACATGTAGCATCTGATATTTCTTGATTAAAAGAAATATCTTCGCACTGGTTAGCTGGGTTGAGGTTATAAAGATCAAATACGTGATACAATCCCAGCCAGTGTCCTGCTTCATGTACCAACGTTAGTCCTAAGTCATAATTATTATTTAATGGATGAGGGGGGGCAGGAATCGCTGAGAAGCCATTGTCTCCAACCATGTTATTTCGCATTACAAGACCATCAAATCCATTTATTGTAGATAATCCACTGGGTAACTTTGCAAATCCTGCTATAGACAGCCCGTCATCACTAACAATATCATCTACTACATAAATATTCATATATTCTTTGTTACTCCATTGTTTGGTGGCATTGACAATTGTGACCATATCTGTTCCACTTAATGAGAATAAAGCCTCTGAAACCGGAATTGAATAATTATTTGTACAACCATCGTAATCAATAATACCCCCATTAGGATCGTACTCCGCCAAACAGAATGATATTCTCATATCATGATCTGTGACATTCGCAATAGACGCTTGTCCTATAAATGCCTCATTCAATACGTTCATTGCAGCATCAATTCTTTCCTTGGTTACAAGTGGGCTGCTTACACCATCGTCATCATAAATTAAGTGAAATGCCACAGGGATAATATAAGTGGGCTCCGCTGTAGCACCAGCTGATTGAGCGGCCGCTATTGAAGGAGCATCAAAAAGAATCTGATCTAAAGGGACTGTATTTATTGCTGGTTTTATAAATAAAATCGGGGCCACTGGAGCCGTATTATCAGGTTCAATATTATCTGGAGATATGTTGAAAGGATCAATTGGCGGAATAGGATAATTATCAATATTTTGATTAGCTGCCAAAGAACTAGTTCCACATCCTAATTTAATTGCATTATATCCGATGGTAAATTTGTTGTGGGTAAAGCTTATTACGTTATTACTGGTAATTACACCAGTGTAGCCATAGTCATTTGAATGAACGTACCCATTCCCTTTATCTGTCCATTCGTTGTTTATGTCTTGCGCCACCACCATGCTTGCTAGCGGATTGAAATGTCTACTATTTTCATTCCATGAAAGAGTAATATTAGTGGATCCTAAACCAAATGGTCTCGATAACTCCCAATATTCAAGGTAATTTATCATCAGCAAATTATCTGCTTGTACATCTGGTGTTGGCCCTTTAAAGTACTCTGCCACAAAGTGCGAATTTTCTGTAGGTGCAGAAATCCCAATCATTCTATATTCTCCAGCTTTTCCTACAGGAAATTCAAAATCAGTGGTTCCTGTTTTCATGACTTTACCTTCCACATAACTGTTATTAGAGGCATTTAAGGCAACAGCATTGTCTTCGAATATTACGATTTGGTTGTTGCTATTAGAAATAATTCCTGATTGGAAGTCAAGGCTATTTTCTATAATAAAATCTGGGCCTAATAAAAGGGCACCTTCTTCATTGTTGATTATGAAATCATGAAGAATTATTTCATCGATTGAAGTAATTGTTTGCTGAAGATTTCCAACAAAATTTAGTGTTCCGTTTTCATGAAGGTAACTAGCATAACCTACTAATAGATTACCATCCATGAACAAATCATTTGGAGCTTTGAACGAGCCGCCATTAATGGTTAAGTCGCCCGTTGCACATTCGAATTCTAGTTTTGAAAGCTTCACTTCATTAGTATTACTTAAATCAACCGTAGCTGAGTAACTGTCTTCTATTATTATTTGTCCTACAGATGTATTGGTGCTTAAAACCGCATCTGTATTTGAATACGGATATTGCTCAGTTGCATCTTTAAAAATGGCTGCATCTTTTGGACTTGGTACGGTTCCAGTAGACCAGTTGGATGCTGTCTCCCATTTTCCATCTTGAGTAGCGTTAATCCAAGTTATATGAGCGCAGCCGCAATCCTCTGCTTCAATACTAAACGTCTCTTCCATTGAACAACCCAAAGCATCTGTAACCGTTACTGTATATTCTCCTGCAGGTAAATCATCCACTATATTAAGGCCATCTGCATGCGTACCAGATTGTCCAGTAGACCATGCATAAGAATATCCTGTTGGCCAAGTATTTCCGCCTACAACCTTATCTATAAAAGCAGCTCCCAGGGTACCATTACATTGCACATTCCTTATAGTAAATTCTACATCTGTTAAAGAGCTGCCTTCTTGTAAAACAGAAGCACTTTTCGAAGTAGAACACCCTATTAAATCCGTTACCGTAACCGTATATGTTCCGGATTCTAATCCTGTTGCAACTGCACTGGTTTGATCTGCGACATCACTCCAAGCGTAGCTAAAAGGTGTAGTACCACCATTTACCTCGGTAGCTATTTGCCCATTGCCTTCTTCCGAACAAACCCCGTTCGTAACTTCTGTTATTATACTCAGAGCCAAGTTACCTGTAGGATTTACACCATTTTTCACCTCAACCGTAATTTGATATGTTGGGCTGCAGCCATTTTGATTTGTTACGGTTACAGGATATGTACCTGCCGATAAACCAATAGCGGTACAACTGGTTTGAACACCAGCTTCTGGTCCCCACGCACACGTAAGCGTTTGTTCTTCTTCAGATTGTACTACTACAACTTCAGCAATTCCGTCATTTCCTTCATAACAAGTAGTGCTTGTTCCAATACCTTGAACCAGATAATGACTACCATTTTTCACACTAGCGGAAATTTGATATTTAGGACTGCAACCATTTTGATTTACTACGGTTACAGGATAAGAACCTGCCGATAAACCTGTAGCAGTACAATTTTCCGTAGCTCCAACTTCTGGTCCCCACGCACATGTAAGCGTTTGTTCTTCTTCGGATTGAACTACTACAACTTCGGTGCTTCCATCATTTCCTCCATCACAGGTAGTGCTTGTTCCGACACCTGTAATAAGGTAATCACTACCATTTTTCACACTAGCCGAAATTTGATATTTAGGACTGCAACCATTTTGATTTACCACGGTTACAGGATAAGAACCTGCCGATAAACCTGTAGCAGTGCAACTTGTCTGAACACCAGCTTCTTCTCCCCAAACACAGGTAAGCGTTTGTGATTCGCCCGATTGCACTACTACAACTTCGGCACTTCCGTCATTTCCTCCATGACAAGTAGTGCTTGTTCCAACGCCATTAACGAGATAATCACCACCTTTTTGCGTTACAGTTGAAGTTTGGGTCGATGAACAACCTACCTTATCAGTTACCGTTACCGTATAAGTTCCGGCTGATAATTCAACAGCAGTTGAATTTGTTTGTTTTAACTCATCGCTCCATTCATACACAAAAGGAGATGTACCACCAGAAACAGTTGCTACAATTTTTCCATTACTCGCTTCTTCACAAGAAGCATCTTCTATGATTGTAGATACATTTACAGCAGGGTTATTAGCTGAACATGTTGGAAAGGTAACGGAACAACTTACACCGTCGACCGACCATGCTTCATCACCATCTTGCTTAATTGCAATGGCCACATCATAAGTTTGCCCAAAATTTAATCCATCAATATCGCCATATTGAACAATAATAAACTTTCCTTCTTCGTCTGTTTTCATTTCGTGAAAAGCAACGAGTTCGCTATTTTGATAAAAGTTAAATCGATATCCATCGTAATCAGCAAACCAAGTTTTATCGGTAACGTTTGTTGGCAACGTATGTTCGCCGCAATATAAAACCTGTGCATCGTTAATGAGATGAAGCGTACGAAGGTCTCCGTCGCATGACCAATTATCACCTTCAGCATTTTTTATCGCAATTTTCACATTGTAGGTTTCATCTACAAAAATCCCTTCTAAGTCAATATATTTTAATAAAATTAAATTCCCTTCGGCATCTCTCTCCATTTCATGAGACGCCACTTGCACACCACCCTGATAGAAATTAAATTGATAATCGTAGTAGCTTTCTAACCAAGAGCCGTCCGTTAAAGAACTAGTAAGCGGTTGATCATTGACATATAGTAGTACTGCATTGTTGGTAACAGTTGGGTCGCACTGAGCAGATACACTCATTATTTGCGTAAACATTACTGTCAACACCACGATTAATAATTTGAAAGCCTTAAAATTTGAAGAAATAATTGTATTCATAACTGCTAGTTTGTGTTAATTTTCTCAATCGATGGAAGTTAATTTTCCCACCTGATATACATGACACAAAGCACTTCAACCGAGTTCGATAAAAAGTCACTTTTTTATCAACAAAACACTGACACGACTTACAATTAACTGATACACTGCATATTGATCAGCTTACATTTCTCAATATAAAAACCATTCGCTTAACATATTCTAATTATCAGAGTTAATAGGCCCTACAACCTTAATAACAAGTACATTTGCCCGTAATTTTTTGGTGAAAAGTTGATTAACAAGGTAAATATTCTAGAATTGCTACGTAAGAATGACGAAGAGGCGTACATATACATTTACGACAATTACTTCTCCATACTTTACAAGCAAGCCCGAAAAATAATTAAGGATCAAGAGAGTGCACAAGAAGTAGCACACCACACCATCATTAAACTTTGGGAAAAGCGAAACGAGGTTGAGATTGAATCCAATGTGCTCGGCTATCTTCTACGCGCAGTACACCGCAACAGCTTAAACTATATTAGAGACGAGAAACACCGATCAAATAAAATCGATCTTGTAGCGACCAGCCAAACAGATTGTTTCACCCCAGATTTTACCACTGAGATGGAAATAATTCTAAAGATGGAAGAAGTCCTTCAGGAAGAAGATGACCTTCGTCAACAAATTTTTAGACTGAACAGATTTGAAGGATTCACTGCTAAAGAGGTTGCGAGCAAACTTAATCTTAATGTTGGAAAAGTAAAATATGACATAATGACCATGGTACAGAAAATGCAAATTCATCTCACAGAGTTTCTGCCAATTATCATTTTATCTATTGTTTTATTGGATTTCATTGAATCTCTCACCCCAATCTGTGTGTCATTTTATTAGATGTGAATCATGAGTAACCCAAACCAACATATCGAATTAATATATGCATGCCTTTCAGGTGAAGCCACTAGGGAGCAAAAAGCGGAGTTAGATCAATTAATGATTTCCGACCCTGCCATTAAAAATGATTACGACTCGGCAAAGAAAATTTTCCAATTTAATGCGCTAAAAAAGGAATGGGATCAAGAATCGGATGCTGATAGATACAAAAAAGATTTTCTAAAAATCAGAAATGAAGCCAAAAGCAATCCTCCCTTCGCTAAGCCTTCCACCTATGTTAAAACTTCCGTAGACAAGTCGAAGGACAAAAAGATTATACCGATTGCAGCAGAAAAGAAATCGGATAAACTCATCTTAAGAATTGCTGCCGTTTTATTGGCCGGTTTAGGATTAGCTTATTTCTTATTCCAAGATAATTCAGATCAAAAGGTTGTAGTAGCACATGCCGATCCTATTGAACAATCCAACGACATTGTAATCAATACCAACACAACAGAAAAAAATTCAGTATTACTGCACGACAGTTCAAACGTGATCTTGAATAACAAATCTAAGCTAACTTACCCCCCTTCGTTTTCATCTGATGAAAGAATTGTAGAATTTGAAGGAGAAGGTTTTTTCCTAGTTCAACCAGACGTAAAACCATTTATCATTCATGTTGGCAATGCCAGAATAGCAGTTAAGGGTACTTCATTTAATGTAAATGCAAACAACCCCGATTCTATTGTGGTAACTGTTAAAGAAGGAAGCGTTGAATTTTACCATAAAGACGATACCAACAAAGTTTTATTGACAGCTGATGAAAAGGGCACACTTCAAACTGGTAATTATACAGCAGTACAAGCAGCCAACGACAATCAAAACTATCTGTCGTGGCACAACGGAATTTTAACCTTCGTTGATAAGCCTTTGAAAAAAATAATTAATCAATTGAACTTGCATTACCAGATTAATTTGGTGTTTGAAGATCCTCAACTGGGTAATTGCCAAATAACTGCTCGCTACGATAACTTATCAATAGAAGAAATTTTCGAGCTCTTCGAAATCACTTTAGGACTTAAGGTTAAAGAAGAAAAAAACAAACTGATCATTTCAGGAGAAGGTTGTTAGAGGAAGAGTAGAAAATGAACAGAGGTCTTTTAACGTTTTTTATATCAGTCCTAATATTTGTTTGTAGCATCACAGGTTTAGTCGCTCAAGAAAGTATTCTTGATAAAACAATAGATCTTAGAGTAGAGAACAAATCGGTTCAAGAAGTTTTAGTGGAAATGGCTAAGATTGCAAAAACATCGCTTTCCATAAAAAGCAGTTTAATTCCTTCTTCAGAAAAAACATCCATCAATGTTCATAATGCTACGATTCGTGAGGTTCTCAAAGAACTGCTATCGAATTACAACATCAACTTCCGATATGTAGGAAATACTATTGCCATATATAAACCAAAGTCTTATCAATCTATTTTTAAGGAAGATTACATTCCTATTGCAGAAAGAGAAATCCCTCCTCCACCCTCCTTACAGCCATTGTTAACGAAAATATCTCCTACAGAAAAGCCTAGACCACCAAGTATTACTAAAGATTCTTCTTCGACAATAGAAGAACATATTGTAGACAATGAAGAACCACACTTACCGCTTGATACAGCAAACTTAAAAAAGAACAAAATAGCACCTGAACCAAAAATAATTGCTCCTTCGTCTATTGCGAATCAGGATTTAATTCAGCAAGACACCACAATTACAATCGATAAAAACAAAGACAGATACTTCTCTTTCAACTTAAGCGCGTCTTATTTAATGCCAACTTTGTCGTCAGCATCTTCATCAATTATGGATGTTGATTTTGAACAGACGGTTGATCCCTCTTACTTATCCAACCTAAATATCACCTATCACATGCCTAAGTTTGGTGTGGGGTTAGGCATCCAAACGATGAAATACAACTCCACTATTTCGAGCCAATATTATTTAGATACTACATACACCACCAAGGAGTTTGAAGTGCACAGCTCTTATATTGGAGGAATTGCTCCCGACACCATTCGCGTTTACATTGGTGATAGTATAGATGTTGAAGTAAGAGATTCTAATCTAGTCAACAACCAAATCAATGCACCTAAACAGATTTTATTACTCCCTATCTCTCTTGTGTTTCCAATCGTCCAAAATAAAATTATTGCTATAAAATTTTCTTTTCAGATTACTCCTGCATTTGTTTTTCACACCGGCCAATACATCGATAGCAGAGGAGCTGTTGCTACAAAAGAAAAATCTACCGAGCTGTTGTGGTTCACCTCAAACAAGATTTTTATTAATTATTTAATCAATTCACAATTAGAAATTAGTACAGAATTGGGATACTCAACAATGTTAAATCAACTTGAAAATCAAACCCACTATCCACTTCAATCCAGTAATTATTTAAAATTTGGAATTGGAATCACCTATAATTTAAGATAATGCGAGCACTGCTAATTACCATAATAACCATTCTATTCAGCCTTTCAACCACCCTATCAACATTGGCACAAAGTGTAGAATTAGAATGGGCCAAGTCTATTGGAAATCACTTGCAAGACGGTGCTTATACCATGCAACAAGATCCTTCTGGCAATTTATACATCTGTGGGAAATATTTAGAAACAGTAGACTTCGATCCAGAAATAGGTGTTTCAAACCAAACCTCATTAGGAAGTTCCGATATGTTTATTGTTAAATTAGATAGCGATGGAAACTTCATCTGGATTAAATCTATTGGAGGCACTGAAGCAGACATAATGCGAGACTTGGTGTTAGACCATAATGGAGACATCATTGTAACAGGTAGTTTTCGAGGTACAGTAGAATTTAATACAACTCCTCAAGTCAGTTTCACCTCTCAAGGAAATCGAGATATTTTTATAGAGAAACTTGATTCTGATGGAAATTTCATTTGGGCACATTCATTACTTGGCTCAGGAGATAATGTAGCATATTCTTTAACCATAGACGAAACAGGAAATATTTATACAACAGGACAATTTCAAAATACTGTCGATTTTGATCCTTCGGGAGCAGTTTTTAGTATAACATCTGCGGGCAATTCAGATGGTTTTATTCAAAAGTTAGACACCGATGGAAATTTTGTTTGGGCAACTTCCTTTGGAGGAACAGGCAATGATTTTGGAAACGACATTACTTACGATGATTTCGGCAATATTTATGCAACAGGAAACTTTGAAAACACGGCAAGCTTTGCCCCTCTAAATCCAGCATTTGACTTAACGTCTATTGGATCTACAGATGCTTTCGTACTCAAAATAGATACCGCAGGAAATGTTCAATACGTTAATAGCATTGGAGGAACTACAGAAAATAAAGGAACCTCTATCGCTTCTGATCAATCTGGAAACGTAATTGTATGCGGAGATTTTACAGGGACTATAGATCTTGATCCAGGAATTGCAATCTTAGAATCTACTACAACTACACCAACAGCACATTTTATTCAGAAACTAGATTCGAATGGAAATTTAATTTGGGTAACTTCTATGAATGGCGGTACAACTTTTGCGGCCTCAACAATAAATGTCACTTTTACTCCCAACAACCAGATTCTAGTAACAGGAAATTTTGCAAACACAACTGATTTCGATCCAGGCCCAGATACAATGTACCTTAACTCTAATGGCGGCAATGACGTTTTTATTCAATTATTAGATGCCAACGGAGACTTGGTATGGGCAGAATCTTTTGGAGGAACAGAAAATGAATATACCTATGGAATGGTGGTCAATACCAATATATACATGACAGGAGGATTTAAAAATATAGTTGATTTTGATCCAAGTGCAGATCCCTTAATATTAGAATCTGCCGGCGACCACGACGTTTTTATTCTTAATCTATCCCTAAACGAAATTTGCAACAATGCCATCGACGACGATTATAATGGACTAACAGACCTTAACGACAACACTTGTTTTGACGATTGTAATACATGGGTTGGAACACCTATTACCACTGTTTCTCTAGGTGGTTTGTGCGATGACAATCTAGTTTTAATCAATGCAGATTCAAACGCATTAAGTTGCTCACCGCAATGGTATTTAAACGATGTGGCATTGATAGGCGAAACAAACAATCTGCTTGGTATATCTGATAGAGAATACGGAATTGGATCATACACCATTCGCACAGATTGTGATCCTTGTAGCGCACATACTGTCGAAATAATCGACATAGATGCAAAATGCACTCATTCTATTACTGGCATTGTAAAAAGTGATGCTACTCCCCTTACTACTGGTAATCTTTATGTTATAGATGCATCCACTGAAGAAATCATTCAAACCATTCTAATCAACAATGGTGATTTCTTCGCAACCTGTCTTTGTTTGGATGATTACAAATTATTAGCCTCAGCGCTTGGTAGCGATGCAGATAATTTTGATCCAACGTACTATTATGGAGAAAATAATTTTGATGATGCACATACAATTGAATTGACCGAGCCTATGTCGCCAATAAGCGGAATTGAAATATCTCTAATTGCAACAGGTCTCGAAAATCAGAATTTGTCTTCCACCGTAAAGCTTTACCCCAACCCTACGCAAGGCGATTTAAATATAGATTTAAGCACTCCTCAGCAACATGTAAACATTCAGTTGTTTGATGTAACAGGAAGGCTAATTAATAGCTACACTAACCTTTCTGGCAAACACTTCAGCTTAGAAATGGCAGAAACACCCGGTTTGTATTATCTAAAAATAAGAACAGAAACTGGCTCCATCTCCCAAAAGGTAATTCTATCTGGCAACTAGTTAAAAGCAACGCGCTTATAGTATTTCTCGCTACAACCTTCTTAATTGATTATTCTAATTTTTGTTAAGTTTACCTTAACCAACACAGATAAATTCACCATTAACAACTAATATATTAAGAAGCTTAAATCAGTTAGAAAAAATGGAAATACATTATCTCTTAGCACTCATCATATATATCTGTTCATGTAACGAGCAAAAGGTTTCGGAGATTCAGGAAGTAGAAGAAACACATTTGGAGGTTAAAAGAACCTATGTTACTTCTTTGGTCATTCTTGGTACAATCCAAGATGCTGGTCAACCTCACATTGCGTGTAAAAAACAATGCTGTGTCGACTTATTTGAAAATCCTGATAAAGACAAACAAGTAATTTCTTTAGGCCTTTACGACAAATCAACTGGAAAAAAATATTTATTTGATGCTACACCAGACATGCCTAGACAAATGAAATACCTTAAAGAATTTGGGATTTCGAGCGAAAACGAAATGGCCGATGGAATCTGTTTAACCCATGCTCACATTGGACATTATGCGGGTTTAATGTATTTAGGCAAAGAAGCTACCGACGCACAAAACGTACCTGTTTATGTTATGCCCCGCATGAAACACTTCTTGCAAAACAATGGCCCGTGGGATCTACTTGTATCGAGAAAAAACATCGTATTAAATGAATTAGAAAATGGGGTAGCCATCCAAGTTTCAGATGAAGTAAAAATCACTCCCATCAAAGTTCCACATAGAGATGAATATTCTGAAACGATTGGATACAGGATAGAAGGCCCCAACAAAAGTGCGCTCTTTATTCCCGACATCGACAAATGGGAAAAGTGGGACAAAGATATTATTGAAGAAATAAGCAAAGTTGATTACGCCTTTTTAGATGCAACATTTTATAGCGGAGAAGAACTAAACAATAGAGACATTAGCCAAATCCCCCACCCTTTTATTATTGAGAGTATGGAGAAATTCAAAGACTTAAGCGAACAAGAAAAAAATAAAATTATTTTCATTCACTTCAACCATACCAATCCTGTTTCTGATCCAAACAGCAAAGCAGCCAAAAACGTTTTAGATCATGGATTTAAACTTGGGAAAATCAACGATATTTTCGAGTTATAAGTAGCCTACAAATCCCGCTTACAACTTCTTCTACCCCTTACTTCTTCTTTGTCACCGGAACCTCATGCCCAGGCTTAGCAGCTCTTTTACTATCCTCAGGATTAACCCTCCCTTGATTATAAGGCTGCGGCCATGTTCTAAGTTTCAATGCCCAACTATAATCCGTATCCGATGCACCAAAGTGGCAACCAATACAACTTGTGTTTTCTAAAGTCGTTCCTTTGGGGTTTTGGAAATATGTTTCCATAGTCACATTCAAACATCCCGATTGAGGAATGGGTAAACCAGCTTGTAATGGGTAAGATGCCTTGGCTGCTTTCTCTGCTCTATGATATGCCTCCTGAACCCCTTGAGGTTGTCCTGTAACATCGGTAAAAGGAGGAAACCTTCTAGGATATAAAAATGGAGCAGGAAATGCAACTGAAGGACTTATTGGCCACTGCGTAATTACCAACTGATAATTTTCCCAAACAGTTCCTTTTAGCAATTTCTGATAAACACCGTTCTACCAATGGTTCAATATTCAGGATTTAGCAGAGTTGTAAATCAGCCTAGCTAACTGCTAGATAGATAGTAGTTTTCAGTTATCAAAGATTTAGTATCTTCGATAATTCGCATTCACAACAAGGCAACCAATTACACATTTACCCGTCTTATTAAAGTTGAACCCAAAAAGTAACACATGAAACTAAGCCTATTTACGCTCGCCATATTTGTTTTATCAATTAATTCAATCTTTGCTCAAGCGCCAACTTGTAGCATAACAACAGATTCTGACGTGTCGTGCACCGATGGTTGCGATGGAGTAGCAACTGTATCTATTTCTGGCAACGATGCAGATTACTCTATTGTTTGGAGCACAGGGAAAACTGCTAACGGAATTGGAGAGGGCGGAACGGATACAGAAACAAGCTTATGTGCTGGTACATACTTAGTAATTGTTACTGACAATAGTTTGCTCACAGGTTCTTGCGAAGTTACGCTTGATAACCCAACACCTTTAACGGGCAGTGTTACTACAACCGATATGACGTGTAATGGTCTTTGTAATGGTACCGCAACTTTCGAATTTATGGGAGGAGAAGAAGGGTCTCCAGCTTCATATCAATGGAATGATCCGATGAACCAAGTTGGTGTAACGGCTTCTTTCCTTTGTGCTGGTAGTTATACCGTAACAGTTACAACCGACCAAGGTTGTATCAGAGAGTTTAATGGTGTAATTACAGAACCTGCTCCCGTAACAGCACTAATTAATTATGCACGTCAGCCATTGTGTTTTAATGAAGCATCGGGGGAGGCCTGTGTCTTTGCACAAGGGGGTACAGCTGTTGCTGGTTTTTATACTTATGCATGGAATAATGGTGGCAGCGAAAGTTGTATTGATAATGTAATTGGAAGTAATATTGTTCCACTAACAGTAACAGTTACCGACGACAATGGATGTACGGCTAGTATAAATACCTTAATTTACAACCCAACATTTTTAAATGTTTTAACTAGCGGTGTTGATCCTAGCTGCAATTCGAATAATTGGGGAGGAGTTTGCGATGGTTCGGTTACAGCAATTGCAGTTGGAGGTACAGGTAGTTTATATTACCAATGGGACATGAACACCGTTTTTCAGTCTACAGCAACAGCGGTTGAATTGTGTGGAGGGGAATACTGTGTTACCGTTACCGACGCCAATTTATGCATGGTAACGGCATGTCAAACTATCACAGAGCCAAGTGAATTAATTGTTGCAGATACTACTTTTGTTTCTAGCACGTGTGGTAACAGCAATGGAAGCATTACCATTACTCCGGCTGGAGGTAATGGCCCTATTTACAGTGTACTTTGGAATGATGGACAAACTGGCTACACACTTAGCAACGTTTCTGCAGGAATGTATTGCGTTACTATTGTAGATGCCAACAATTGCGAGATAAATGAATGTTATAATATCTCCGATATATTGGGACCTCAATTAAATGGAACTTCTGGTACTGATATAACATGTTATGGCGCTGCCGATGGAACTTTATATGCCGAAATACCAACTGGTGGAACAATGCCATATATCTATAAATGGACTTCTCCAGATACCGTTTACGATTTAAGAAGTGTTGTAGGAGTTGTACCCGGTTCTTACGTTTTTTGCGTTACCGATGCCAATGAATGTAGGACTTGTGCAAATAGTAGTATAACCATTTTAGCAGCGCAGCCAATAAATGCCTTGTTAACCACAACAGATATTTTATGTTATGGAGATTGTGATGGGACAGCAAGTACACAAATTGTTGGCGGGGTAGAACCTTATGATATAAGATGGAATGCATCTCAGGAAACATTTGGCGTTTCATCTATTGTATTAACCACAAAATCAGACTTATGTGCTAACAATTACGCTGTTACTATTACAGACGCTAATGGCTGTAATACTGTATTGTATGATGAGATTACTGAGCCAGCAGAGCCATTATCGATTTCAGCAACAGTTATTAGTGTTTCGTGTAATGGTAGCGACGACGGATCAATTGTAGTTCCGCACACTGGAGGAACTGGCATTCCTATTTATACTTGGTCAAGCTCACATTCTGATTTTAGTATCAACGGCTTAAGTCCTGGAATCTATGATTTAACTGTAACAGATGCCAATATATGTACGGTAACAGGTACCTATGAAATTTACGAAGCCGACGAACTAATTTTGGAGTTAATGTCTACTCAAACACATTGTGATATGGACGATGGCTCAATAACCAGTTCGGTTACAGGAGGTGTTCCAGATTATGCCTACTTATGGTCTCATGATAATATTACTACAAGTTTTGCTGATGATTTGGCTACTGGATGTTATTATGTAACTGTAACAGATGCTGCCGGATGTACTGCAACACAAGAAGAATGTGTATTAGAGGTAGCACCATTGGAAGTTACTTTAATTAGTAAGGTAAACCCAAGCTGTTATGGAATTTGCGATGGTTCTATAGAAGTAGAACTTTCTGGAGGTACTACAGATGGAAATGGTGACTATCCCAATCTACATACTTGGGAAGGGGCTAGTGGAAACAATGGAAGTTTAACTGCAACAAGTTTATGCGGAAGTGTCTCAGGAAGTGGTAGTCAAATAGACGCTACCTTTTACGACGAAGCTGGCTGTTCGGTAACAAAAACATATTTTATACAAAGTCCTAGTGAGTTAACAATAAACTCATTAGTTAGTTCATCTCAATTATGTATTGGACAGACAACAGTAATTTCTGCATCGCCAGATGGTGGAACTATCCCTTATACATTTGTGTGGTCTGGTGATGAGATTATAACTCCGAGCGCCGGTCCGCATGTGGTAGGTCCAGTAGTTTCAACCGATTACGATGTGTACATTACAGATGCGAATGGTTGCTCAGCAAGCACTACCATATCTGTAAATGTTGAAGATTCTATTACACTTGAAGTAGTTAATGTCAATGATTCCGATTTGTGTGCAGGCTCAATACAACCAGAACTAGGGTGTGCAGTTGAACCGATAAGCTATACTTGGTCAAATGGTTCTACATCAGAAGTTATAGATAATTTATGCGGTGGAACATATACTGTTACTGCTACTGATGATAATGGGACAAATTACATTGCTTCGGCAACGGTGAATAATGTAACAGGAATTTTAAACAAAGATTCAGAATCTTTTTCAATTCGTGTTATAAAAGGCTCCATCAACATCAAAAGTAACCACAGGGGTAGGGCTGAGGTGTACGATATAAGAGGTCGAAAAATAAATGAAATGAGTCTTAATTCGGGTTCAAACCGAATAGAAATGAAAGGTGCTCAAAGAGGAATTTACTTGGTTAGGTTAACCATAAACAACAAGCAGAACACCAAAAAGGTATATTATACAGGTAACTAAACAATACAATATCGCCCTATACAATTGCTTTAAGCGATATTTTTTAATTACTTTGGACTTTAAATTATAGCACATGAGATTCGTAGGTATCGGAGTATTAGGATTAGGAGTAATGGTTTTAATGATGTCGGGTTTAATGGGCATGGAATCCAATACAATGCTAGGAGTAGGCGGTGGAGCATGTATTTTAGGAGGAATACTACACGTTGTGCTAAACAAACTAGAGGATAAGAAAAGCTAATCCTTCCCCCCCAAATATTCTCTCACCACTTCCAAGGTATTATATTATTCACTTCTTCGTCCTGCGAAGGCCCATTGCCTAGATAACGGTATAATACTTATAACTCTTCAAAAAAAGATCAATGCCCAATTTTATTCTTGGCTGGCCTTTGAACAATTCAGCCATAAAACAAGGCTTAGTTTTTTTGCGCTTGCCCGCCCCTTGGCGGATTTAGTAAGCATTCCATAAGTTGAGTTTTTCTTGAAAAGAAAAAGGAACGGCTTGGTATGCGTGGAAAAAATGAAGCCGTAGTTTTATCTGAATTATTCAGAAGCCTTGATTTTTTGTATACTTTTTTATCAAAAAAAAAGTATGCGGCTGCCCGCTGCTAGGGCGAAAGATAAAAAGAAAGTCCTTGCTTTCTTTCACCACATAAAGTTGTCCCTCAATAAAAAAGATAGTAATCAAATGCAAAATGCCTTTAAGAAGGCAATGGTTCTTCGAAGCGCAGTATAGGAGGAAAGATTTAAGACTTTACTCTTCAAGTTCTGCCTAAATGTCACCCAAAGTCAATCGGCTTAATAATTGATTGAATCCAACCAAATATATTTTCCATAATTTTAAGAAACAAACCAAAATAGAAAGCAATGAATTTCACCCAATCATCCAATCCAATTCTTACCGAGAAAAGATTCAAAGACGTAGCTATCAAAGGTGAGCTAATGACAATGAATGGCACCATAAATAAAATAGGCATAATGGGCCTTTTGGTATTAGCTGGTGCTTATTTTACATGGGATCTCGTTTCTGCAACCGAAGGAATACCATTTGGATGGGTAGCAGGAGGAGGTATAGGCGGTTTTATCGTAGCAATAATCATTTCCTTTAAACCAAATTTAGCGCCACTCTTAGCGCCTATTTATGCTTTGCTCGAAGGTTTATTTTTAGGAGCTATTTCAGCTGGCTTCGAAATGATATATCCTGGAATTGTATTAAACGCAGTAGGACTAACTTTTGCAATTCTCTTCTCGCTTCTTTTTCTGTACAAAGCAAAAATTATTAGAGTAACAGAAAAGTTTAAGTCCATAGCAATGATTGGTATTATGGGCCTAATGGCATTTTACCTTGTGTCTTTTATGATGAGCATGTTTGGCGGTGGAGGCTTCTCTGTAATCAATAGTAGTTCTCCAATCGGCATAGGATTCTCGCTTGTAGTTGTTGCCTTAGCGTCGATGTTTCTGTTAATGGACTTCGATTTTATCGAAAAAAGCGTTGAGCGAAAAGCACCTAAATTCATGGAATGGTACGCAGCATTCGGCCTTATGGTAACCCTAATCTGGCTTTACATGGAAATCCTAAGACTGCTTTCTAAACTTCGTAGATAGAACAGTATTTCGTACAGTAAAAGAGATCCCCGTGTATTTTGTAAGAACAAAATCACGAGGAAGACGTCTATTTATATTTCGTTGTAAATAATCCTGCCTGTTAAAATCGAAATGAAACTCCCTCTCTGGAAGAGAGAGGGCTGGGAGAGTCAAAGAAAAAGAATAAACTGCGAAACCAACCCTACTAAAAACCCAATAAAAACCTGTAAAGGAGAATGGGCATTGAGCTTAAGACGGGCATAAGCAATCATACCAGCTAAAAATACCGCCGATAAAATATACAAATCTAATGGCGCCTTTAAATTATACGACAAGCCAATAATCATTCCTACCACACCACCAATTCCAATCATATGCGTGCTAATTTTCCACCTATAATTAATAATTAGGGCAGCTAAAATGGCGAGTGTTGTACCCAAAACAAAGAAATAAATAACCAACGGAATTCCCGGAATAAACTTTAAAACAGAACAAGTTAAAGTGTAAAAGAGTAGCGTATAAGTAAGTGGAACTTGGCGTTGTTGTCTATCTTCAATATGAAGAGAAGTAATGTTTTTTTTTCTTATAAAATAAAGAGTAGCCGAAATCGGACACGTTAAAGTGAGCAACAACATCGTTAGCGTAGTTATTTTAGCAATGGGAGGGGCAATAAAAATAGCGAAATAGGGACTTAGATAAATGATGATAACCACGCCAATAGAAGGCATCAAAATGGGGTGCAACAAGTACGAAATGGCATTTGGCAGAAACGGTTTCGACATACTATTTTATAATTCCTTTCTCAAGCGAGCTACTGGAATATTTAATTGCTCTCTATATTTTGCAACTGTTCGTCTGGCAATGTTGTAGCCCTTTTCCTTTAAAATAACAGTAAGTTTCTCGTCTGTTAAAGGTTTGTTTTTGGGCTCAACATCAATAAAATCTAATAGAATTTTTTTAACCTCTTTGGTAGATACATCTTCTCCGCTATCTGTAGACAACGACTCTGAAAAGAACGTTTTTAATAAGAAAGTACCGAAAGGTGTTTGAATGTATTTACTGTTAGATACCCTAGAGATGGTTGAAATATCCAACAGAACAATTTCTGCAATGTCCTTTAAAATCATTGGGCGAAGTTTGGTTTGATCTCCATCTTGAAAGTATTCTTTTTGGTACTCAATTATCGCCGACATGGTACTTTGTAAAGTATGCTGTCTTTGCTTAATGGCATCGATAAACCATTTTGCCGAATCAATTTTTTGCTTAACAAAAGTGATTGCCTCTTTTTCCGATTTACTTCTTTTTCCTTTGTTTAAGGAATATCCTTCAAGCATTTCAGAATAATTTCTGCTCAAATGAAGCTCTGGTGCATTTCTAGAATTAAGCGTTAAGATTAATTTTCCATCATCGTTTCTTAAAAGAAAATCAGGAATAATGTGTTGAGACACTCTTTGCGTTTCTCCTAAAGAATTACCTGGACGTGGATTCAATTTCAAAATCTCATCCACCGCAACCTTCAATTCTGCGTTACTCAATTCTAGCTTAGCAGATATTTTATCGTAATGTTTTTTCGTAAACTCGCTAAAGCTGTCCTTCAAAATTTTGGATGCCGTTAAAATCTCAACAGTATTCTCAAGTTTTATTTTCTTTCTAATCTGAATCAACAAACACTCTTGTAAATCGCGTGCGCCAACGCCAGCAGGATCAAACTCCTGAATAACGAACAATAGTCGTTCTAGCTCTTCAAAAGTTGTAGTAACGTTTAGAGAAAAAGCGATATCGTCAACAATCGATTCCAACTCACGACGAATGTAACCGTCATCATCTATATTGCCAACCAAATGCTGCGCCAACAACTCTTCGTCGTCCGAAAGATTTCTCATTCCCAATTGGGTCATTAAAACTTCCTGAAAAGATTTACCTACTGAAATTGGAATTGATTTATCCTCTTGGTCTGGTCCGGTATTTTTTGCCGATAATTTGTAAGACGGAGTTTCGTCATCAGAAATATAATCCGTCAAATCAAATTCATCATCCGTGTCTTCCGCATCATCATCCGCGTCTATCACTTCCTCTTCCTTGCCTTCTTCCAATGCAGGGTTCTCCTCCATTTCTTCCTTTATGCGTTCTTCTAATGAAGTAACAGGCACCTGCAGTAACTTCATCAACTGAATTTGTTGAGGAGATAATTTTTGAAGTAACTTTTGATTTAGGCTCTGTCTTAACATAAATTAAAATTTTAAAAGTGTGCATTCTGTGGTGTCCTAGGGAACGGAATTACGTCTCTAATATTACTCATTCCGGTCACAAACATGATCAACCTCTCAAAACCCAGGCCAAAACCGCTATGCACAGCCGTACCGTACCTTCTGGTGTCTAAGTACCACGACAATTCGTCCTCTGGAATATTAAATTCTTTGAACTTATTCTCAAGGTTTTCAAGCCTTTCTTCCCTTTGCGACCCACCAACAATTTCTCCAATTCCCGGAAATAAAATGTCCATGGCAGCTACTGTCTTATTGTCATCATTCAATCGCATATAAAATGCTTTTATTTTTGCTGGGTAATCGCAAACGATTACTGGGCACTTAAATTTTTTCTCTACCAAATAGCGTTCATGTTCCGAAGCTAAATCAACTCCCCATTCAACAGGAAACTGGAACTTTTTCTTCTTATACGGCTTAGAATCGTGTAAGATTCTAATTGCTTCAGTATAAGTTATCCGAACAAAGGGTTGATCGATTACAAAATCTAACCTTTCAGTTAACTTCATCTCATGACGATCTTCTTTTTTCATGTTCTTTTCCTCGTCCAGCTCACGGTTTTGAAGAAACTCGATGTCGTCGGCGCAATTATCCATCGCATATTTAATAACCGATTTTAAAAAGTCTTCCGCTAAATCCTGATTGTCGTTAATGTCATTAAAAGCAACTTCAGGTTCAATCATCCAAAACTCGCTAGCATGTCTTGATGTGTTAGAATTTTCGGCTCTAAAAGTAGGCCCAAACGTGTAAACCTGTCCAAGCGCCATTGCGCCCAACTCTGCTTCTAGCTGACCCGAAACAGTTAAGTTGGTTTCTTTAGCAAAGAAATCTTGTTTGAAATCAATCTCGTTTTCATCGTTCAACGGTGGGTTTTTTAAATCTAAAGTAGTTACCCTAAACATTTCTCCAGCGCCTTCTGCATCCGAACCAGTTATGATTGGCGTATGAATATTAAAGAATCCTTTGTCGTTAAAATATTTATGGATGGCAAAAGTTAAGGTATGTCTAATTCTAAAAACTGCCGAAAAAGTATTCGTTCTAAATCTTAAATGAGCTTGTTCCCTAAGAAACTCTAATGAATGACGCTTAGGTTGAATTGGATATTTATTAGGATCGGCCTCGCCCAAAATAATTATTTTAGAGGCTTGTACTTCGACTGCTTGTCCGCTACCAGCCGATTGAACCAGTTTGCCATGTACTTCCAAACAAGCACCAGTACAGAACTTGCTGATTAAATCTTTGTCAAATTCGGCAGGGTCTGCTACAATTTGAATATTCTTTATAGTAGATCCATCATTTAGGTTAATGAAAACTACATTTTTATTATCACGCGATGTTCTAATCCATCCACGTACAATTATTTCCTTATCCGATACTTCACTCTTAAGTAGGTCTGCTATTTTCGACGACATGTTATCAATTTATTTAGAATGTAAAAAAACGATAAATAAAGGTTGAAAACAATATTGTAAAGCGTCACTCGTCTGCATGAGCAAGTAGGTAGAATTGCAATGTAAAATTTAGTTAAAAACAGAGGAAACATTTTGACATGCAATTTGTTTCCTGAGTTTTTAATTTGTTCTTTTGTGCCATGGATGCCAGATTTGAAAATATCCTCGTTGAAGTTTATGCTCTTTTTACCCGTAATGGGATTAAGAGCACAACTATGGATGATGTTGCTCGTGCCTTAGGAATCTCTAAGAAAACGTTGTATCAATTTGTAAACGACAAACCCGATTTAGTATCATCGGTTATTGCATATCAAATTGAATTAGATAAAAATGTTGTCGATAATATTTTTGAGCAAGGCGTTAATGCGATCGACGAAATGATTGCGATAAAGATTTATTTTACGAATAAGCTGAGTGAGATTCATCCATCTTTTCATTTCGACATGGAAAAGTATTACCCTGGTACTTGGAAGATATTTTTGGATTACAAAAATTCCTATGTACTCGATTGTGTTATTAAAAACATGGAGAAAGGGGTAAAGGAAGGGTATTATAGAACGGATTTGCATATTCCAATTATCTCGAGAATATATGTTGGAAGAATAGATCAGATCTTTGATTCAGGCATATTTCCTGTGTCCGAATTTAATTTCCCAGAGGTTAATGTGGAGAATATGAAATATCATATTAGAGGAATCGCGAGCGACAAAGGGCTGAAATATTTAGATAAGAACAATGTGAAAAGCCTCTTTTCAAAAGTAAACTTGTCAACGATTACAATGATCGCCATCTTCTTGCTGTCAAGTTTATTTAGTAATGGACAAACGGTTTATTCGTTATCCGAAGCACAGCAATTCGCTTTAAAGAATAGTGCAGTTGTTAAAAATAGCCACTTAGATGTAGAAATTGCTAAAGCCAGAATAAAGGAAATTACTGCAAGTGGACTGCCTCAAATCTCAGGAGAATTAGGATACAATCACTTTTTTGATGTGCCTACAACCGTAACAGAAGCGAGAAATTTCGATAGTTCAGCTCCTGCGGGCTTGTTGGCTCCACTTAAGTTTGGATTGCCAAGAAGCGCTACTGCTGGAGTAACCGCAAGTCAACTTTTGTTCGACGGAACTTACATTGTTGGTTTACAAGCCGCAAAGGTATACCGACAACTTTCTGAAAGAGGAGTGAAAAAAGCAGAGGTTGACGTAAAGGAGGCTGTGGCGACTAGTTACTTCATGGTATTAATGGCCAATGAAAATGTTAAGATTTATAAAAGCAGTTTATACGATATTAAAACTTCGTTAAGCGAATTGAAATTAATGTTGAAAAATGGATTGATAGATGAGCAGGAAGTTGATCAATTACAACTTTCCGTTTCCTCAATTACAAGCACACACGACGTAGCAGTTACTCAGAAAAAAGTAGCATTAGAAATGTTGAAATATCAAATGGGCTTAAAAGGAGATGCAGAAATTATTTTATCCGATAGCTTAGATGTTTTAATACTATCTGCGGAAAATGTGGAGTTGTTGAGCCAAACAGTTGATGTTAAAAGCCACCTAGATTACCAACTAATTACTACACAAGAGAGCCTATTGAAATTGGATGTGAAGAAGGAAAAATATAGAAGACTTCCTTCTGTAGCTACCTTCTTTAGTCATTCTCAAAATGCGTTCGCACTTGATATAAAATTCGATACTTGGTACCCATCTACAATATTTGGATTTTCTGCAAACATTCCAATTTGGAGCAGTGGCGTTTCTTCCAAAAGAATAAAACGAGCCGAATTTGAATTGGAGAAGATTGCCAATACCAAAGCATCATTGGTTAAAGGGTTAGAGGTAAATTTTGTGAATGCAAATGCGGAGTACAACGCTGCAATTAACAATAGTAGGGTGGCAAAACGAAGTAGAGATCTTGCCGAAAAAATACTCGACAAAACAATTTTAAAACAGAAAGAAGGATTGGCTTCCAGTATGCAAGTTACCCAAGCCAATACTCAGTATTTAAACGCACAAGGACAATATATGAATTCGATTATCGAATTGTTAACGGCAAAAATCAAGCTTCAAAAAGCTTTAAATAGTTATTAAAAATGAAAAATAGTTTAGCGGTATTCGCATTTGCTTTATTCATCGTTTCCTGTGGATCGGAACCCACGAAAGTTGAAGAACTTAAAGAGGAAAAGGATAGTTTAAAAACGGTGTACAACGAAATCAGTAAGAGAATGATTGTGTTGGATGATGAAATTGCTAAACGGGATAGCACCTATAAAATCAAGAAGACCTTGGTTTCTACCATGGAAGTCAATTTTCAAACCTTCGAACATTATTTTGAAGTGCAAGGTGTTGTAGATGCCGATCAGAGTGTTGAGATAAACGTTGAAATGCCTGGTAAAGTAAAGGAAATCTATGTGAAAGAAGGGCAGGAAGTTGTTAGGGGGCAAAAGTTATTAAGCATCGACAACGACGAACTTCAAGGACAATACAATGCTGCTAATGTGCAATACGAATTGGCTAAAACAACCTTCGGTAGAGTTGAAACTCTTTGGAAACAAAAGATCGGTTCGGAGATTGATTACTTGGCCGCTAAGGCAAATTTAGAGTCATCTAAACAAACCATGAAATCGATGTTGGAAATGCTTTTAAAAGGCATGGTAAGCGCACCTAGCAACGGAATAATTGATGAGATAACGATAAAAAGAGGAGAGGTTGCTACTGGAATGAAATCTGTGATTAGATTGGTTAATACAGACGATGCTTACTTAGTAGCAGATATTTCTGAGAAGTATATCAATAGAGTTAAGAAAGGGAATTCGGCCAAGGTTAATTTTTCTTTAATAGACGACAAGGAGTACAATGCGGAATTAATTGCAGTGGGAAATTATATTAACCCAGCCAACAGAACTTTTAGGATAAATGTTAACATGCTTACAAAAGAATTTAACATGAAACCAAATATGCTTGCAGTAATCAGAATCAAAGATTTTAGTGTAGATAGTACGCTTGTATTACCGGAAAAAGCAATATTGCAAGATAGGGTAGGCAATAGCTATGTGTTTATAGAAAACGGTGGAAATGCTAAAAAAGTGGATATTGAAACCGGTTTATCGTACAAAGGCGAAACTATGATTACCGAAGGTTTATCAAATGGCGATAAAGTAATTGTTGCTGGGGCTAGAAGTTTGAAAGACGGCGAAAAAATTGATATCAAGAACTAATGGCAGAACAAGGCAGAAATAGAATCTCAAAGGAGTTTTTTCTCTCCACGTTATCCATTAAGAACAAAACAACGGTTTTAGTTATTACGGCAATCATCGTATTTTTAGGAATTTTCTCCTACAACAACATGCCCAAGGCATCGTTCCCCGATATTGTAATGGCTCAAATTTATGTTGGCACGCCTTATCCAGGTAACTCGCCAGTAGATATTGAGAAAATGGTTACTCGTCCTTTGGAGAAAGAAATCAATACAATTGCGGAAGTAACAAAATTAACGTCTACATCCATCCAAGGCTATTCTATGGTGTTGGTCGAATTTGGATCTGAAACTACAGTTGATGAGGCTTTAAGAAAAGTAAAAGATGCGGTAGATAAGGCTAGATCGAATCCAAGTTTTCCAGACGATTTACCTGCAGAACCTAGTATTACAGAGGTCGATTTTTCTGAATTTCCTATTTTAAATATCAACTTATCAGGTAACTTTTCGGCAGAACAGCTTAAAGAATACGCGGAATATTTAGAAGATGAAATTGAAGGAATCGATGAGATTTCTAAAGTAAATATCCGTGGTCTTCAAACTAAAGAAGTTGAAATTAGTGTTGATATGCACAAGATTGAAGCGTTAAAATTAGGCTTCAACGATATTTCTAGCGCTATAGCCAACGAGAATGTTACTATTTCTGGCGGAGATATCTTAGTAGGCGGAACGCGAAGAACAGTTAGAGCGGTTGGTGATTTTAAATCGATGGAAGACATTGAAAATATCATCATCAAACAAGAAAAATTCAACATTGTTTACTTGAGAGATGTTGCAGATGTTGCTTTCAAATTTGAGGAAAGAACCAGTTATGCAAGAGAGTTTCAAAAGCCTGTTGTAATGCTGGATGTAATTAAAAAAGCAGGGAAAAATTTACTTTCTGCAACTGCACAAATTGAGGATATTATAAAGGAATCGAAGGTTTCATATCTACCATCTGATTTGGATATCACTGTAACCAACGATCAATCGGCTCAAACCAAATCGATGGTTAAAAACCTCGAGAATTCAATTATTATGGGGATTCTACTTGTGGTTGTAGTGTTGCTTTTCTTCTTAGGATTCAGAAACGCATTGTTTGTAGGGATGGCCATTCCATTATCTATGTTTACCTCTTTTGTTGTGCTAGATATGATGGGTTATAGCATCAATATGATGGTGTTGTTCGGAATGATTTTGGCTTTGGGTATGTTGGTTGATAATGGAATTGTTATCGTAGAAAATGTATATCGATTAATGGACGAGGGCTTGGGATCTTTTCAAGCGGCTAAAGAAGGTGCAGGAGAAGTTGCTTGGGCAATTATTGCGTCTACAGCCACAACGTTAGCAGCATTTTTACCACTTATTTTCTGGCCTGGAATGATGGGTGAATTCATGGGGATTCTACCAATAACTTTAATGATCGTTTTGGGTTCCTCACTTTTTGTTGGTCTGGTTATTAATACGGTATTTACTTCTCTTTGGATGAAACTAAAAGAAGTAGAGATTATTAAAGATCCAAAACCAATTATTAACGCCGCATTTATTTTAGGAGCGTTGGTATTCTTTATGGTTAGTGGCCAGATGGCGAAAATGTCGGGTGAGGAAAAGGAAATGGCGCCACTTCTTAACGTAGTTGGTTCAATTGCTTACATGATTGCGCTCGCGAGAATATTATTTAGAAACTTCTTTATTGTTCCCACTACCAAATTGTCAGAATTACTCATACCAATAGGCACAATGCTAATTGGAGGAATTGCTTTTGATATTACAGGTTTCCCAGTGTCGGGAAATATTCTAATTACTTTTGCCTTACTTCTGTTTTTTAACGTGATTTTCTTTACGCCATATTCCTACAAATTTCAAAAAACGGTGGTGCCTTGGTTAGAAGAAAAGTATAGTATTCTCTTAAGCTATGTAATGAGTGGAAAGAAACCAGCGATTTTCTTTATTAGCACAATTGTGTTGTTGTTCGTTTCATTCAGTTTGGTAGATGTGTTTAAGCCTAAGGTTTTGTTTTTTCCGGCAAATATGCCAAAGTATGTCAATGTATTTATTGAGTTGCCTATAGGAACTGATATTAAAGAAACAAATGAAGCAACAAAAGAACTTGAAATTCTGGTAATTGACGAGTTAAAGCAATACGAGGTAACGGAAGACGGAGAAACATTTAACTTTTTAATTGAAAGTGTAATTGCTAATGCAGGCGACGGAACAAGCGATCCGAATGCTGGTCCGCAAGTAGGGAAAACTCCTCATAAGGCACGTATTAGTGTTTCGTTTGTCGACTTTCAGTATAGAAGAGATGTGAATACCAGGGACGTAATGGAAAACATTAGAACCGTTGTTAAAGATCAAATTCCTGGGGTTAGAATTAGTGTAGATAAAGATGCAGCTGGTCCGCCAACTGGCCCTCCAATTAATATTGAAGTTACTGGTGCCGACATAGATTTATTGGTTGTGGAAGCTGAGAAAGTAAAAAGATTTATCAACTCCAAAAATATTCCAGGAATAGATGAATTAAAGCTTGATATTGAGTTGGCTAAACCCGAATTAATTATTGAAATTGATAGAGGAAAAGCGAGAAGACTTAACCTGTCAACTGCTCAAATTGCCTCTACAATTAGAACTTCACTTTATGGAAAAGAGATTTCTCAGTTTAAAGATGGTGAGGACGATTATCCTATTCAAGTGCGATTTGCGGATAAGTACAGATACGATATTGAATCGCTAATGAATCAACGGATTACTTTTCGAGATCAAACGAATGGTAAGATTCAGCAAGTACCTATTTCGTCAGTTGCTAAGGTGAGAAAGAGCTCTACTTACAGTGCGATCAAGAGAAAAAACATGGATAGAGTTATCTTTGTTTCGTCTACTGTAACAGAAGGGTACAATGGAAATGAGATTGTGCAGGCCATGAAAGATGAAATGAACAATTATGAATTGCCGATGGGTGTAACGGTTAAATTTACGGGGGAGCAAGAAGAGCAGGCAAAAGAAATGGCTTTCTTGGGAGGAGCGTTATTATTGGCTGTATTCCTCATCTTTTTAATTATTGTGTCGCAATTTAATTCGTTCGGTACACCGTTTATTATTCTTTCGTCGGTTGTGTTAAGCTTTATTGGAGTGGTGTTAGGCTTGATAATTTTTCAAATGGATTTCATCATCATCATGACGATGATTGGAATTATTTCGCTTGCTGGAGTTGTTGTAAATAACGCAATTGTATTAATCGACTATACGATGTTGATTATTGCTAGGCGTAAAGAAGAATTGGGTTTGAATGAGGATGATCGATTACCAGATGCCGAATTGATTAAATGTATTATTGAAGGTGGTAAAACCAGATTGCGACCAGTTTTATTAACTGCGATTACCACTGTTTTGGGGTTGATCCCTTTGGCTACGGGATTTAACATAGATTTCTTTAGTTTGTTTTCATCTTATGATGCCGATATTTCTGTTGGAGGTGACAATGTGGTATTCTGGGGGCCTATGTCGTGGACAGTTATCTTTGGATTAACCTTTGCAACTTTCCTTACTCTGGTTATTACTCCAGCCATGTTCTTGATCAAAGAAAGATGGAAAACTTCTTTAATGGGAGGTGCTAAAGAGATTTCTTAATAAGGGGCAACAACAATAGATGATTATTAATCGTTAAGGCAGCGGTGAAAACACACATTTTCATTACTTTTACAACTGCATAAACGCTTGTATGGCCTATAAAGCTGGAAAACTTCTTAGAGAGATCGAATATCCATCTGATCTCAGAAAATTAAAAATTGAGCAATTACCTCAAGTTTGCGATGAACTTCGTAACTATATTACTGATGTAGTATCTGAAAAGGGCGGACATTTAGGCGCAAGCTTAGGAGTAGTAGAACTAACTGTGGCACTTCATTATGTGCTTGATACGCCTAAAGATCAATTGATTTGGGATGTTGGTCATCAAGCTTACGGTCATAAAATTCTTACTGGTAGAAGAGAAAGTTTCGATACCAACAGGGTTTATGGGGGCATTAGTGGGTTTCCAAAAAGAAGCGAAAGCGAATATGATGCTTTTGGCGTTGGGCATTCTTCCACTTCAATTTCTGCTGCCTTAGGAATGGCTGTAGCCAACGAATACAAAGGGATTAATAAACAACATGTTGCCGTTATTGGCGATGGAGCGCTTACTGGCGGTATGGCTTTTGAAGGCCTTAACCATGGTGGAGTTGAAAACTCGAATTTGCTGATTGTTCTAAACGACAATTGCATGTCTATCGATCCGAACGTTGGTGCTTTAAAGGAATATTTAACGGACATTACCACTTCGCATACTTACAATAAGGTAAAAGACGAAGTTTGGAATTTACTCGGAATGATCTCTAAATTCGGACCGAATGCTCAGGAGATTGCTCAGAAAATTGAAGGTAGTATAAAGTCTTATTTACTTAAACAAAGTAATTTATTCGAATCATTAAACTTTAGATACTTCGGACCAATCTACGGCCACGATGCGATTCATTTATCGAAAGTACTTAATGATTTAAAAGATATACCCGGGCCTAAAATTTTACATTGCGTTACCAAAAAAGGAAAAGGGTACAAGCCAGCCGAGGATGGAGATCAAACCAAATGGCATGCGCCAGGTTTGTTCAACAAAGAAACGGGCGAGATCATCAAGATTACACCTAAATCTCCGAAGCCACCTAAATACCAGGATGTATTTGGACATACCATTGTAGAGTTGGCCGAGAAGAACGACAAAATTATGGGGATTACCCCGGCAATGCCATCTGGTTGTTCGTTGAACATAATGATGAAGGCAATGCCCAAAAGAGCATTTGATGTTGGTATTGCCGAGCAACATGCAGTAACTTTTTCTGCAGGTTTAGCAACGCAAGGATTAATTCCGTTCTGTAATATTTATTCTACGTTTATGCAGCGTGCATACGATCAAGTAATTCATGATGTATGCCTTCAGAACCTCCATGTGGTGTTTTGTTTGGATAGAGCAGGATTTGCTGGTGCAGACGGCCCAACGCATCATGGTGCTTACGATATTGCCTACATGCGTTGCTTGCCAAACATGATTGTTTCGGCTCCAATGGACGAATCGGAATTGAGAAACTTGATGTATACGGCTCAAGAATCTGATACAGGTCCGTTTACTATTCGTTACCCTAGAGGCGAGGGTGTAATTACTGAATGGAAAACACCAATGAAAAAAATTACAATTGGAACCGGAAGAAGAATTTCGAGCGGATCTGATGTTGCAATTTTAACCATTGGCCACATGGGTAACTTGGCTAAAGACGCTTGTAAAAAATTAGAAGAAGAAGGCCTTAGTGTTGCACGTTACGACATGCGATTTGTAAAGCCTATAGATGAAATGATGTTGCACGAAGTCTTTGAAAAGTTTACCAAAGTAATTACTGTGGAAGACGGTAGTATCGTTGGTGGAATGGGCAGTGCGGTACTAGAGTTTATGTCGGAAAACAACTATATGGCTCAAGTTAAAAGACTGGGTATACCAGATAGAGTAGTAGAGCATGGTACACAACAAGAATTGTATGCAGAGTGCAGTTATGATGCTGATGGCATCTATGCAGCTGCTAAAGAATTAGTTGGTACTAAAGTTCGTAATGAGTCAGTTAAACTAGGTTAATCAACCTTTGTACTCAAACGTTTCCATAAATTTCGTAGTGTAATTTCCCGCTTTGAAATCTTCATTATTGATCAATGCTTTGTGAAACGGAATTGTGGTTTTAATTCCTTCAATAACAAACTCGCTTAAGCATCTATCCATTTTTGCAATTGCCTCTTCTCTGGTACGCGCCGTGGTAATCAGTTTAGCAATCATAGAATCGTAATGAGGAGGAATTGTATAGCCATTGTATATGTGCGAATCAATTCTGACACCTAATCCACCTGGCTTGTTTAACGTAACAATAGTTCCTGGCGAAGGTCTAAAATCAGCGGAAGGATCTTCAGCGTTAATTCGACATTCAATAGAATGGCCTTCAGGGAAATAATGTTTACCTGAAACTTTTTCTCCTGCAGCAACTTTAATTTGCTCTTTAATTAAGTCAAAGTTTACTACTTCTTCTGTAATAGGATGCTCTACTTGAATTCGAGTATTCATCTCCATGAAGTAGAAATTCTTGTGTTTGTCAACTAAAAATTCTACCGTTCCAACACCTTCATATTTAATGAATTCAGCTGCTTTAACCGCTGCTGCACCCATTTTGTCTCTCAACGCTTTCGTCATGAAAGGAGATGGAGTTTCTTCTAACAACTTTTGGTGACGTCTTTGGATTGAGCAATCTCTTTCCGACAGATGGCTCACATTACCATACATGTCGCCAATAATTTGAATCTCGATGTGTCTTGGTTCTTCAATGTATTTTTCTAAATACATATCATTATTTGCAAAAGCAGCCAAAGCTTCTTTACGTGCAGCATCCCAAGCACCTTCTAATTCGTCTTCCGACCATGCCAAACGCATTCCTTTACCACCGCCACCGGCAGTAGCTTTAAGAATAACAGGATATTTAATTTTTTTTGCTTCTTTTATAGCTATCTCCAAAGTGTCAACCAATCCAGCAGAACCGGGTACACATGGTACGCCTGCTTTTTTCATGGTAGTCTTAGCAGTAGCTTTGTCTCCCATTTTATCAATCATATCACCAGATGGACCGATAAATTTGATATTGTGCTCGGCACAAATTTTAGAGAACTTAGAATTTTCTGATAAGAAACCATATCCCGGATGAATGGCATCGGCATTGGTAATTTCGGCCGCTGCAATTACGCTAGGAATATTTAAATAGGAGTCTATGCTAGGCGGTGGGCCTATGCAAACTGCCTCGTCGGCAAACTTTACATGTAAACTTTCTGTATCTGCTGTAGAGTAAACTGCGATGGTTTTAATGCCCATCTCGCGACAAGTTCTAATAACTCTCAACGCGATTTCTCCGCGATTCGCTATAAGTAATTTTTTAAACACTTTTATTCTGAATTAATTACTACGCGTTCGGATCGATCAAAAACAATGGTTGGTCATATTCTACTGGAGACGTATCGTCTGCCAATACTTTAATAACCTTACCGCTTACTTCTGATTCAATTTCGTTAAATAATTTCATTGCTTCGATAATACAGATGTTACTACCTGCAGAAATCACATCGCCAACATTAATAAATGGTGGGGTTTCAGGATCTGAAGCTCTGTAGAAAGTACCAATCATAGGTGCTTTAATGGTAATGTAACCAGCTTCTTCATCTGTTTGAGCTGGTGCTTCTGCAACAGGAACGGCAACCGGGGCTGCAACAACTACAGGAGCAGCAACCGCAATTGGCATTACTCCATCTTCTCCAGCAACAGTTTGAACCATCATTTCTGGAAGATCCTTTTGTCCTCTTCTTCTCCCAGGAGGAGTTTTGATGACAATTTTAAAGTCTTTGTGTTCTAGCTCAACCTCGGTAACACCAGATTTTGCAACAAATTTTATTAGTTCTTGAATTTCAGATAATTTCATGAATCGATTTATTTCATTTTAAACTCTCGCAATATAGTTCGATTAGCTATAGATGAATTATTAAGCTGTGAAGTTATAAATTTTATAATAATAAAATCTTAACTATCGTATCCCCACTTTAAATATAGAGAACCCCACGTAAACCCACCTCCAAAAGCAGCTAAAATTATATTATCGCCTTTTTTCATTTTCTTTTCCCATTCCCATAAACACAATGGAATGGTACCAGCAGTAGTATTACCATACTTCTGGATGTTAATCATTACTTTGTCTTCCGATACACCCATTCTATTGGCAGTAGCAGATATTATTCTCAAATTAGCTTGATGAGGTACTAACCAAGCCACATCATCAGATGATAAATTGTTTTTTTCCATTATATCGTAGGCTACAGAAGCCATAGATGTAACAGCCGCTTTAAATACGATTTGGCCTTCCTGACGAACAAAGTGTTGTCGAGTTTCTACAGTTTCAATAGAAGCAGGTCTTTCTGAACCACCAGCCGGAATAGCTAAATGATTACGTCCAGCACCATCACACTTTAAAATAGAATCAATAATTCCGTTGTCGTCTTCAGAAGGTTCAAGCATTACTGCTCCACCGCCATCTCCGAAAATGATACAAGTAGTTCTGTCTTTATAATCGATTATAGAAGACATTTTATCTGCTCCTACAACAACTACTTTTTTGTATTTTCCTGTTGCTATGTATTGTGCACCAGTATCTAGAGCATATAAAAAGCCAGAACACGCAGCATTTAAATCGTATCCCCAAGCGTTGGTAGCACCAACTTTATCGCAAATGATGTTCGCCGTAGCTGGAAAAATCATATCCGGAGTAACTGTAGCACAAATAATCAGATCGATTTCTTTGGGATCAGTGTTGGTTTTTTCACAAAGCATGCGTACAGCATGTTCTCCTATAATAGAAGTACCGCCTTCTTCAAGCACCCTTCTTTCTTCAATACCAGTTCTCGATCTAATCCACTCGTCTGTAGTGTCAACAAATTTTTCTAGATCCTTATTAGTGATAACCTTTTCTGGTACATATCCCGCAACACCTGTAATTACTGCTCTTCTCATCTATTAATTAAATGCTTCTCTTGTTTTTCCACAAAGGTCGGCTTCAATCATGCTCTGTGTTAATTTAATCATATTCTTAATCGCCTCTGGAGTAGATGAACCATGTCCCACAACTACAGGGGAATTTACACCTAAAATAGGACTACCACCAAAAGATTGGTAATCTAATTTCTGAATAAAGTCATCTACAAATCCTCTTTTCTTCAATAAACCGTAAATACGTTCCATCGACTTTAAAACTACATTTCCAGTAAAGCCGTCTGTTACAATAACATCGGTGTCGTCGTCGAAAATATTATTTCCTTCAACATTGCCAATGAAATTAAAATCTTTTGAACCTTCCATTAATTCGAAGGTAGCTTGAGTAAGTAGGTTTCCTTTGCCTTTTTCTTTGCCAAGGTTTAATAAACCAATTCTTGGATTGTCCACTTTTAGAATGTGGTGGCTATAAAGAGAACCAAGTGTGCCAAATTGGTACATAACGTCAGGCTTGCAGTCGGCATTAGACCCAACGTCGAGTAGGACGTTACATTCGCCGTTTTCTTTTGGTTTGAATGAAATAACGCAAGGACGAATTACGCCGGGTACATTTTTAACGCTAAGCATAGCGCCAGCCATCATGGCTCCCGTATTTCCTGCACCTGCAAAGCCGTCGATTTTTTTCTCAACTAACATCCCGAAACCAATAGAAATACTAGAGTTTCTTTTTTCTCGGAGTGCTTTAAGTGGAGAATCTTTCATCTCAACTACCTCGGAGCAATCTACGATTTCGAAATCGTCGGGGTTTCCGCCCTCTTTGAGCAAGGCCGATTTAATTAAATCGGCTTTACCAAATAGAACCATTTCGATTAAGGAAGTGTCAAGCTCTTTTTGAGCTAGGAGAACACCTTGTACAGGGATCTCTGGAGCAAAATCACTTCCCATTATATCAATACCTATTCTCATCATAAGTTAAGAGAAGGAATGTAAAATGTTTGGGAAAAGTGAATTATACCGCTACTGCTTTTTCTACTGCTAATTTGCCTTTGTAATATCCACAATCATTACAAACACGGTGGTATTGTACTGGAGAATTACAGTTTGAACAAACTGATAGAGTAGTTGCACTCGCTTTGTAGTGTGTTCTTCTTTTATCTCTTCGGCTTTTCGATATTTTTCGTTTAGGATGTGCCATAGTTACTGTTAATTATTATACTATTTCTTTTAATTGATCCCATCTAGGATCGTTACTCTCTTTTATCACCTTGAATTTTTCTAAATTCTCTAACGCCTCTTTATTACATTCTCCCTCTAAGTGTACTCTTTTTGCGGGTATAAAAGTCATTACGCATTCGTAAACGAAGTGTGTAAGATCTATTTCACCACCAAATGAGGTTATCATCCAAACTTCATCATCAAAATTGTCGAACTCGCTAATTTTAACAATTAATTTTTCATTTCCTTTAATAGCCATGTCAAAACTTGATCCGCAACTATCACAAGGAACATTAACGTCACCTGTTATTTCAACTTCGAACACCATCATGTTGGAGCTCAAAACCAATTGAATGTCAATTTTTATATTGCATTCGCTGATTTCTGAAAAATCATATTTTTCAAAGAAACCCCCATCAATATTAAAACTATATTGATAAATGTCCTCTTTTAAACCAGCCAATGTAATTATAACTGTATCCAATTCTTTCATTCTTTCTTACTCAAAAAAGGCCTCAAAAGTAGTCATTTTCAACTGATTTAACAATTGATTGTCTGGAATATGTGGTAGGATTGGCAATGTATGGTGATCTTTAGGGGTTATGGTGCTCGTTCTGGCTTCATTGCCACAACCTGAAAGATGAGGCAATGAAGTAGCATTTGTATTAGGTCGTCACAGTTATCATGTTTTCGCTTGTTGAATAACGATATGGTATCTGTTTTTTTAATGGTTGGTATCTCAAGGATTATCGTCTTCCTTTCCCAAAACCTGAAGGATTTGAGGAAGGAGGGGCATTCAATTGTTTATTTTGCCTTTCTCCGGTGTGGAGGGATACTATATTAAAATTCGCAGTAAATTTTTGAAAGTAAACCGTTAGCTACGGAATGATGCAATCCTTCTTCTACCATGTTCCTTTAGGTCATGGAAAAGAAGGTAATTCTACGAGGCTTTCCTCGCCTCCACAACCTCCATTGCCTTAATAATAGCACAATGAAAAGAATTTTCTGATGCCATATTCTTTCCAGCGATATCAAAACCTGTTCCGTGGTCGGGGGAGGTGCGGACAAAAGGTAATGCTGCGGTAAAATTAACACCTGCGTTAAATGTTAGTGCTTTAAATGGAATTAAGCCTTGATCGTGGTACATGGCCAAGATGCCATCGTAATTTTCGTGAGCCTTAGATCCAAACAAACCATCGGCAGGGAAGGGACCATTTACATTTATGCCTGCTTCCTTTAATTTATTTATTGCAGGAATAATGGTTGTAATTTCTTCGTCGCCCAAAGTGCCATTGTCGCCAGCATGAGGGTTTAAACCAAGTAAAGCGATGTGTGGTGATCTAATTCCAGAATCTTTCTTTAAGCTATCCGACAGTAAAGTGGTTTTTCTAATCAACAGTTCTTCTGTTATCGCGCTGGCTATTTTACTCACAGGAATGTGACCTGTAGCAACGGCTATGCTTAAATTCTTATTTGTCATCAGCATCAACGGATCTTTAACACCACCACGAGAACCTAAATATTCGGTATGTCCAGGAAAGTTAAAAGCATCCGATTGGATGTTGTTCTTATTAATAGGGCACGTAACCAAGGCATCAATTTTTCCATCAACCAAATCATCTGTTGCTTTACTTAAAGAGATATAGGATAATTTCCCCATCTCAACGCTCGAAGCTCCAAATTCAATTGTAACCTCTTCGTCCCAACTTTTTAAAATATTGATGGTTCCAGCGATTCCTTCCATAGGGTCACCAATTACACGAACGGTGGTAGTACTATGGCCTATTAGCTCTAAATTTTGTCGAACTACAGGTTCCGAAGCGTAAATTATTGCAACGCATTCATTCGGTATGTTGTGGTTTAACAAGGCTTTAAGGGCTACTTCTAAACCAACTCCATTTAAATCTCCTGCCGAAATGCCTATCCTTACTGCCGACATATTATTTTTTATTAGCGATGTCTAAGAAGAAATTATACAACAACCTAACTCCATAACCAGTTCCGCCTTTAGGTCGGTAGCTATCTGGAGCCGTTAAAAATGCCGTGCCAGCAATATCAATGTGGAGCCATGGGTAATCTATAAAATTCTCTAAAAATTTACCAGCCGTAATTGCTCCAGCAGTTGGTCCGCCCATGTTGCTTAAATCTGCTACATCAGATTTTAATTGCTCACCATATTCGTCCCAAAACGGAAATTCAGCTAATCGTTCATGAGTTTTAAGACCACAATTTTTTAGCCTGAATTTAATTTCTTCATCGGCAGTACCCATTAATACACTTGCCTGGGCACCAATTGCTGCATGTGCAGATCCTGTAAGCGTAGCCAAATCGATTACCAGTTCTGGTTTGTACTTTTTTGCATAACTCAATGCATCGGCTAAAATTAATCGGCCTTCTGCATCCGTATTCATTACCTCAACCGTCATTTTGTTGTGCATGGTAATTACATCGCTAGGCACAATTGCGTTTCCGCCAGGGCGATTGTCCGTAAGTGGCAACAGTCCTATAATGTGAATCGGTAATTTCGAAAGCGCGATTGCATTAATTACACCGGTAACTGTGGCGGCCCCTCCCATATCACATTTCATCATGTCCATGGAATTTGGAGTAGGCTTTAAACTTAAACCACCAGTATCAAACACAACACCTTTGCCCACCAAAACATAAGGCTTTTTATTAACTACTTTTTTAGGTTTCCATTCTAGAATGCAAAACGCGGGAGGATCTACGCTTCCTTTGTTCACAGCAAGAATTCCACCCATTTTTAAAGTGCTAATCTGTTTTTTGCCCAATATATGAACTTTAAAGCCTGATTTTTTGCCAAGTTTAGCGACATCTTTCGCCATTTGATCGGCAGTTAAATACGATAAAGGTTCGTTTACCAAGTCGCGAGCAATCAATACCGAATCCAATTGATTTTGCAATTGTCCTGCTTCAGCTTTGGTTAAATTGTCAGATTTAATTTTGATTTGACTCAGCGAGTTATCTTTTTGCTTGCCAGTTTTGTGATTTAAAAACTGATAATTCCCGAGTGCAATTCCTTCTGCAATAGCAGTAGAAATGCCTTGAATCTTAAGATTGTCGACAACTACAGCACTTTTTATTTTCTGTGTGTTTAGTTGAGCAACGATGATGTTTCCGTTTTTCCGGGTGTCTTCTAGCAGTTTCGGCGACGAAGCTTTGTCGCCAATTTGAATAACGAAAACCATTCTATTGTACTGGTTTAAAGTAACAAAAGGGTTGGCTTTGTCTTTTAGCTGTTTTTTAACATGATCAACTTCGGCTTTCGAAAGGCCAAATTTATCTAATCCTAAAAGGTCTGATTGTAGCAATATCAGCGAATCTGACGCTGAAAATGAGCTGGTTAAGTTTATAGAAGTCCGCACAATTATTTGTAAATTTATAGTCCTCAAAATTATTAAAAAATACAGTAACAGAATGGATCAACAGATCAACGAATTATTTAAACGAGCTTTAAATTCAGAATTTCTCTCAGCCGACGAAGGTCAATTCTTATTTGAGAAGGCTTCAACGTCAGCATTGTCCTTTGTAGCCAACGAAATGAAGAATCAGCGGAAGAAAGACAATGTAGTTACATGGATAATTGATAGAAATGTAAATACTACCAATGTTTGTACTGCAAATTGTAAGTTCTGTAACTTTTATAGGGTTCCGGGGCATGGTGAGGCATACATTACAACAATGGAGCAGTATAAGACTAAAATTGACGAAACAATTGAGTTTGGTGGCAATCAGTTACTTCTCCAAGGTGGACATCATCCAGAACTTGGACTGAAATTTTACGTAGATACTTTTAAGGGCATCAAAGAGATGTATCCCGATTTGAAATTACACGCTTTAGGACCTCCCGAAATAGCACACATTTGCAAGCTGGAAGGGATGTCTCATACCGCTGTTTTAACAGAATTAAAAGCCGCAGGACTCGATTCTTTGCCGGGTGCTGGTGCCGAAATTTTAAATGATAGAGTTAGAAGATTGATTTCTAAAGGAAAATGTACGGGAAGCGAATGGCTTGATGTTATGAGGGCTGCTCATCAACTTAATATTACTACTTCGGCCACTATGATGTTTGGCCATATTGAAACTTTGGAAGAACGATTTGAGCATTTGGTATGGTTGCGCGAGGTGCAAGAAGAGAAGCCTGCTGATTCGAATGGGTTTTTGGCATTTATCCCTTGGCCGTTTATGGATGAAGGTACTTTGCTATTAAATGTAAAAGGAATTAAAAATAATGTCACTTCTGACGAGTATATCCGTATGCTAGCCATTAGCAGGATTATGTTACCGAATATAGAAAACATTCAGGTGTCGTGGTTAACTGTTGGTAAAGAGACTGCACAGGTGTGTTTACACGCTGGTGGCAATGATTTTGGATCGATTATGATAGAAGAAAATGTGGTTTCTGCTGCGGGTGCACCACACCGTTTTAGTGCAACAGGAATTCAAGATGCGATTAGAGAAGCTGGATTTGTTCCACAACTTAGAACGCAGGAATATGAATACAGGGATTTACCAACTGAAATGATAGATCAAGTGGTATAATTTTGCTAGTAATAGAAAATAAAATTTGGATGCTTTACCATAATAAAAATCAATTATTTGGGTTATCACTGGATAAGTGAATTAATGAAAAAAATACTACTCATACTTTCAATATTTTTTACTGTAATAGTAGAATCTTACGGTACGCATAATCGTGCTGGAGAAATTACTTATACAGGGATTTCTGTGTTGGAATATGAGGTTAAAATCGTTATTTATACCAAATACGTTGCAAGCAGTAGCTCTAATGTAATTCGGAACGATATGCCCATTAGTTGGGGTGATGGAACTTCGGAAAACATTCAAAGAACAGATTCTGTAATGGTTGAGGCCGAAGTGCGGAAAACCACTTATGTTGGCAGGCACACCTACAAGGGGCCAGGAACATATGTTATGTCTGTAATAGACCCTAATAGAAACGAGGGTGTTATTAATATGACGTATTCTAAAGAAGTACCGTTTTATATAGAAACCATGTTGAAAATTCATGCGTTTTTAGGTGCAAATGTTTCCTGCGAATTGCTGAATCCTCCATTGGAACATGCGGCTCAAGGTGAGATTTTTATCCATAATCCAGGAGCTTTTGATCCCGATGGAGATAGCTTGTCGTACAAGTTAATTCCTTGTAAAGGCTCTCAGGGATTGGATATTGCTACCTATACTTACCCTTCGGCACATCCTACAGGCGGAAATAATAAAATTTCGGTTAATCCATATACAGGAGATTTAACATGGGATTCTCCTCAAGAGATTGGAGAATATAACGTTGCAATGTTAATTGAGGAATGGAGGGACGGTATTTTGGTAGGAACGATAACACGCGACATGCAAATATTTGTTGAGGAATCGGATAATGATCCACCAATAATTGATCCTGTTGATGATCAATGTGTAGTTGCTGGAACCAAGGTTCAGTATGAGGTGTCTGCTTCCGACGAAAATGTAAGCTCCTTTCTTCGGATTAACCTTAGTGCTTATGGAGGGCCTTTTGAAGTTAGTGATACGGCTATTTTTCCTACAGCTAATGCTGGTCCCGATGTGTATTCTTTTTTCTCTTGGCAAACAACTTGCGATCATATTAGAAAAGAGCCGTACACGGTTACTTTTAAAGCCGAAGACAATGGTAGACCCAATCTGGTTGATTTAGAAACGGTAAATATTACAGTACTTGGCCCAGCTCCACAGAACCTTTCGTCGGAAGCTTTAGGAAGTCAGGTTCATGTAAATTGGGAATCCGGTTCTTGTTCTGATGTTGAAGGATATCACGTTTACAGAAAAGTTGATTCTGCCAATTATGTACCAGATTCTTGTGAATCAGGAATTCCATTCAGCACTGGATACGAATTGGTTAAAACGATTTATAGTGCATCAACTGGTCTTTATATCGACGACGATCCGGGTTTGATTCATGGTAAATTATATTGCTATGTTGTTACTGGTTTTTATGCCGATGGGGTAGAAAGCGTTGTTTCTACAGAAACATGTGCCGAATTGAAAAGGGATGTGCCTATTATTACGAATGTAACGGTTGATGTTACCGATAAATCGGATGGCGAGGTAACGGTAGCTTGGTCTATGCCAACGGAGCTTGACCAGTTTAGTGGGCCTTTTGAGTATTTGCTTTATAGGTCTTCGGGTAGTTCATTTGAATTGGTTAGTACATTAGATTCTTTAACCGATACTATTTTTGTTGATACGGAATTAAATACGGAAAATTTAATATTTACTTATCGAATAGATTTTTACAACGATGCAACCAACGACAGATTCAAAATTGGTTCAACTCAACTTGGTTCATCTATTTATGTTTCGGCAATACCTGCCGATAACGAAATCACGCTAAATTGGTCGGTATCTGCGCCGTGGGATAACAATGAATTTGTAATTTTCAGAGAGAATCCAGCAACTTTGCTCTTCGATTCTATTGGAACTAGCAATACGTTTTCTTTTGTTGACATTGGATTACCTAATGAAACAGAACAATGCTACAAGATTAAAAGTGTGGGAGAGTATTCCATCTCAAATATTATAGACCCGATAATTAATTATTCCGAAATTGTTTGTGCTACACCAGCAGATACCGAAGCGCCTTGCGCACCTTCTTTAAAGGTAGAATTGAGCGATTGCGAAAACTTAGAAAGCGAATTAAGTTGGAACAATCCGAATGAAAGTTGTGCAGATGATGTAGTTGGGTACAATTTCTATTTTGCTGAGAATGATACGATGGAGCTAGAGTTTTTAGAATCGAGGAGTGCTGCCACGGATACCATTTTTTCGTATAGCCACAGTTTAAGTATTGCCGGTTGTTACTATGTAACCGCAGTTGATTCTTTTGGAAACGAAAGTGTAAAAAGCAATTTGGTTTGTGTTGACAATTGCCCAATTTATGATTTCCCAAATGTATTTACGCCCGACAATAGCGGAAAGAACGACCTGTTTGTTCCTTTCCCATATCGATCTGTAGAAAGCGTTGACACAAAGATTTATAACAGATGGGGTTCGTTGGTTTTTGAAACTACCGATCCAGATATTAAATGGGATGGTAAACATATGGAGAACGGCGAGGATTGTACAGAAGGAACTTATTTTTATGTTTGTACTGTAAAAACGATTAGAGATGTAGGACTAGTTGATGAGATTTATAAAGGATATGTTCAATTGCTCAGATCTACCAACGTTAATTTTTAGCCAAATAAAATGTTTACCGGAATAATAGAAGAATTGGGCACAGTTGCTCAGCTAAATCGTGATGGCGATAACTTGCACATTACAGTTGCAGCTGGTATGTCTGCCGAATTACAAATAGATCAGAGCGTTTCGCACAATGGTGTTTGCCTTACTATAGTAGAACAAGACGATAAAAAATACACCGTTACCGCAATTCAAGAAACTTTAGATAAAAGTAATTTGGGCGAATTAAAAGTTGGCGATATAGTTAACTTGGAAAGAGCTATGATTTTGAATGAACGCTTGGATGGTCACATTGTACAAGGTCATGTAGATCAAACGGCAACCTGTACAGCTGTTAACGAACAAGACGGAAGCTGGGAATACAGTTTTACCTATGATGCAGGTATCGGAAACGTAACCGTTGAAAAAGGATCTGTTTGTGTAAACGGGGTTAGTTTAACAGTAGTTGATTCTAAGCTCGATGGCTTTAGTGTTGCAATTATTCCTTTTACGCACGAACACACCAACTTTAATAAGTTTGAAGTAGGGAGTACGGTAAATTTAGAATTTGATATTATTGGAAAGTACGTTGCTCGATTAATGCAGAGATAAAGGATATCTCATTATAGTAACATATCCAGATACCTTAGTTCTATTGTTTAGATAAAAAACATAGAAATAAATACCATCTGACACTCTTTTAGCACTCCAAGTACTTTGATAGTTTTCCTGTTTGTAAACGGTTTCACCCCATCTGTTGTAAATGGTAACATACGTACCTGGCCAATATTTTAAATTCCCTATTTCGAATAAATCATTTACTCCATCTCCGTTAGGGGTAAAAATATCTGGTACAATTAATTCGCTTCCCGAGCCATCGTAACTAACACAATTAGAATAGGAAGTATATTCACCATCTGTAGTTTTAATTCTAATGAAAACCGTTCCGATTTCTCCTGGTTTTTCTAATGAGAAAAATGGGTTTGAAGAAGTTTCCGCAGTAATCCAATTCGCTTCGTCTGTCGACATTTCAATTTCGTACACAGGATCGGCCCAAGCATTGTAAGGGCTCCAAGCCAATTCGGCATAATCTAAATCTGGTGTGTTGTCGGTAATTTCTAAGAGAATACTATTTACCATGTTAGAATATAACTGAGTGGTAAGCCCATTAATTTTTGCGATTACTCGGTAATTAGTGGCCCCATCTATTGCTATGTTAGAAGTCGTATGATTGTCAATAGCTAGATATTGATCGGTTGTAGGAGTTACGTTATTAGGAGGGCCATTAGTTTTGCCAATATATTCAGTGCAACTTTCCTCTAAAGCATTTTCACAAGCGTAAATTTCCCAGTATTTAAAAGATTCAATGTTGTCTGTGTTTAATAAATCTACAGAGTCCTTTAATTCCCAGATAATCGTATGAGTCAAACCACATTCATCAACTGAAACATTGTTAATAGTTATCGGCATGGTAACGCATGAGGTTACACACAAAGTAACAAGCGAACCAGCTGGCATTTGTGTCCCGCATAAGCTGTAGAGTCCGTCATTACGGATATAAAGTTCATAGCAATCGTTTTGATCCATTTCAAATGGCATGTCAACTCTCAGTTGGGTAAACGCATTGTCCTCAACATTAATAGGATATATTAACACGTCATCCATTTCATTGCCATCACTATCAAGTAATTGAACGTCTGAAGTGTCGGTTGCCCAACTACCATACTGAATGCGCTGATCAATTTCTACAATAAAATGATCTGAGAAACATTCGGCGGTAACTCTAGGTGAGGGTCCGTTTATGGCTGGGTTTAAATCAACAAATACTGGTGAGTCGCCATTGGTACATTCACTAGATACGACAACCCAATATTCGGCTCTTGCCGAACCAATAACTTTTCCATTTCTAGATTCTTCTACTTTTACGGCAAGCCAATATGCCCCTTCTGGGCAACTGGCAGTAAAAGAAATGAGACCTGTTTGATCGTCTATTGAAAAAGAAGCACCAATACCTAAAGGATCTAGTGGAGAATAGTCAGAATTGTAACCGCCCTGCGGTGTACTAAAGCTAGAAACATCCACGCCATCTTCTGTTTTGCACGATTCTAGCGAATATTTTAATTCGTCTCCATCTTCATCGAAAGCAGATATTAACCAATCGTAATATTTGTCTTTACAAAATATTTTATTAAATCCAGTTTCGAATACAGGAGAACTGTTTATTAAGTTTCCTGAAGTATTGTCTAGAGTACATTCTGCATAGTACTTTATACTCGAGGATTGGAAATTAATATTCTTAGTAATACTGGTTACTCCGATTTTAAAATTTACTCTTTTTTGGTTGTCGTTGTAACTGATAATCCAATCAGAACATTCCGCTAAAGTTACCTCTCCACTATAATGGTAAAAATAAGAATCAAAGATAAGAGATTTGGGCTCACAGCTAGCTTCATGATCAATACATGATGGCAAATCCACTATCCCTGAATCTAGTTTGTCTAAAAATAGCCATGTGGTAATTACAGAGCCAGAACAAGACGAAGAGGCAATGACAGGTATACTATCTCGAACTGAGCGAACTTTCAGTTCTTCACATGGAATAGCCAAAATGCCATTAACTTGGTATGTGCTACCTGAAATATGTTTATAAGACAAACGCATTTCAACTATATGATCTGCTTTAGCAGGCGTACCGACAAAGATAAAGGCAAGTAAGAAAACGCCGATTTTAAGAAGGTTCTTTAAAAAAACTTGTTGCATTCAAATATGTTACTCCTGATGATGATCAAAGTTACAGTTTATTGTGAGATTGCCCAAAAAATAAAGAATTCTATGGTAGTATGATATGCGTTGATTTTTAGACCGAAATCAGCCCAAAAATAGTAGCTTTGCAAGCATATGGATCACATCAGAAATTTTTGCATTATTGCTCACATCGACCACGGGAAAAGTACCTTGGCCGATAGACTACTTGAAGAGACGGGTACCATTACTGGTAAGGATAGCCAGAATCAAGTGCTCGACAATATGGACCTCGAAAGAGAAAGAGGAATTACCATAAAAAGTCACGCGATTCAAATGAATTACAAGGTTGACGGAGTAGAATATTTATTCAATTTAATTGACACTCCCGGACACGTTGATTTTTCTTACGAAGTTTCCCGTTCAATTGCTGCTTGCGAGGGTGCTTTATTGATTGTTGATGCAACGCAAGGAATTCAAGCTCAAACGATATCCAATCTTTATTTGGCCATTGACAATGATTTAGAGATTATTCCAATCTTAAATAAAATGGACATGGATGCCGCCATGCCAGAAGAAGTTACCGATCAAATTATTGATTTAATTGGTTGCAAAGCCGAAGACGTTATTCCAGCAAGTGGTAAAACAGGTATGGGCGTTGTCGATATTTTAAAAGCAGTTGTTGATAGGGTTCCTGCTCCAAAGGGAAGTTCTGACGAGCCCTTACAAGCATTGATTTTCGATTCTGTATTTAATTCTTTTAGAGGCATTATTGCTTATTTCAAGGTTCAAAACGGTACGATTAGAAAGGGAGATAAAGTAAAATTTGTTGCTACCGAAAAAGAATATTCGGCCGATGAAGTTGGTGTGCTCAAATTAGAACCAGAAAAAAGAGATTTTATCAGTGCTGGAGATGTTGGCTATATCATATCTGGAATTAAGGAAGCAAAAGAGGTAAAAGTAGGTGATACGATTACCCACCGCGACAGACCTTGTGAAATTGCAATTGATGGATTTGAAGATGTAAAACCAATGGTTTTTGCTGGTATTTACCCAGTGGATAGCAACGATTATGAAGAATTGAAAGTGTCGATGGAGAAACTCCAATTAAACGACGCCTCCTTAACATTCGATTACGAAACGTCTGCTGCACTAGGCTTTGGATTCCGTTGCGGATTCTTGGGAATGTTGCACATGGATATTATTCAAGAAAGATTGGAACGCGAGTTCGACATGTATGTTATCGCTACCATTCCTAACGTGTCGTATAAAGCATACACAACCAAAGGCGAATTGGTAATTGTAAATAATCCATCAGATTTACCCGAACCGGGAACTTTAGACAAGGTGGAGGAGCCATTTATATCGGCCAAATTAATTACGAAAGTAGATTACGTTGGCCCAATTATGAGTTTGTGCATAAGTAAACGTGGAGTTTTCCAGAATCAAGTGTACTTATCTGCCGATAGAGTTGAATTGTCGTTTATATTGCCACTTGGCGAAATTGTATTTGATTTCTACGATAAACTAAAATCGGTATCAAGAGGCTATGCATCCTTCGATTATCATCCGATAGATTACGTAGAATCGAAGTTGGTGAAAATGGATATTTTGTTGAATGGTGAAGGAGTTGATGCCCTTTCTATCTTGATTCACAGAGATAACGCTTACCACATGGGTCAAAGAGTTTGTGCCAAATTAAAAGAGCTTATTCCACGCCAACAGTTCGATATAGCTATTCAGGCTTCGTTGGGATCTAAAGTAATATCTAGAGAAACCGTTAAGGCACTTCGTAAGGATGTTACGGCAAAATGTTATGGTGGAGATATCTCTAGAAAGAGAAAACTTTTGGAAAAACAGAAAAAAGGTAAAAAGAGAATGCGTCAGGTAGGAAACGTGGAGGTTCCGCAATCGGCATTTTTAGCTGTTCTTAAATTGGACGACTAGTTTTTCTTTATTAATTTCAGTTGAATATTAAAAATACCAACTAACCATGTCAGGACATAGTAAATGGGCAACCATAAAGAGAAAGAAAGCTGCAACAGACGCTAAAAGATCAAAAGTATTCTCGAAAATAGTTAAGGAAATCAACATCGCAATTAAAGAAGGTGGCCCAGATGAGGATGCGAATTCAAGGTTGAGAACTGCTATTCTGAATGGAAAAGGGGTTAACATGCCGAAAGAGATTGTTAACAGAGCCATTAGTAAAGCTTCCGAAAAAGATTCAGCAAACTATCAAGAAACTACTTACGAAGGGTATGCTGCTGGCGGAATCGCAATTTTTGTTGAGTGTACAACCGATAACATCAACAGAACAGTAAGCAACGTTAGAGCAACTTTTGGCAAGCAAGGTGGCAATATGGGCGTTAATGGTTCAATTGATTATCTATTCGAAAGAAAAGGCGTTTTTGCTGTAAAGCAAGGCGAGTTGAGCGAAGACGACTTTACGATGGAAGTAATTGATGCTGGTGCTGAGGATGTGGAATTGGATGAAGGCGTATTTACTGTAACAACTGCGCTGGAAGATTATGGCAAAATGCAAAAGCAGTTAGAGACGCTTAACCTGGAAGTTGAATCGGCTGAAGTTGAAAGAATTGCTGGTGAATTAATAGAAGTTGATGCAGAAAGTGCTCAAAAAGTATTGAATTTAATTGATGTACTTGAAGAAGATGACGATGTAAATAATGTGTTTCACAACATGGATTTGTCGGACGAGTTAATGGAATCGTTGTCTTAAATAATAATAAACCTATGAACGTATTAATACTAGGATCGGGCGGAAGAGAACATGCCCTTGCCTGGAAACTCTCACAAAGTCCATTAATGTCTCAATTGTTTATCGCACCAGGTAACGGCGGAACAGGTGCTTTGGGAACCAACATAAACATACAAGTTGGAGATTTCGATTCGATCAAAACTTTCGTTTTAGAAAATCAAATAGAAATGGTGGTGGTAGGACCAGAGGATCCTTTGGTTAATGGAATCCACGATTTTTTCTTAGAAAACGACTCAATTAAGCATGTGCATGTAATTGGTCCACAAAAAGAAGGCGCTCAATTAGAAGGAAGCAAGGAGTATTCTAAAAACTTTATGAATCGTCACGACATTCCTACAGCGGCTTATCAAGGTTTTACTGCAGAAAATATAGAAGAGGGTTATTCTTTTTTAGATTCACTTTCGGCGCCTTATGTTCTAAAGGCAGACGGCCTTGCAGCAGGTAAAGGTGTTTTAATTCTAGATAATTTGGAAGAAGCCAAAGTAGAATTACGCAACATGCTGGAAAGCAGAAAATTTGGAGATGCTAGCGACAAGGTGGTTATAGAAGAGTTTTTAAACGGTATTGAATTGTCTGTTTTTGTTTTAACAGACGGTAAAGGGTATAAAATATTGCCTTCGGCAAAGGATTACAAAAGAATAGGAGAGGGAGATACAGGGCTTAATACTGGCGGTATGGGGGCTGTTTCTCCAGTGCCTTTTTTAGATGCTGAATTATCTGAAAAAATTGAGGAGCGAATTGTTATCCCTTCTGTAGAAGGATTAGCTGAAGAGGGAATTCCTTTTAAAGGATTTCTATTTATTGGGCTAATGATTGTTGACAATGAGCCTTTTGTAATAGAGTACAACGTTAGATTAGGTGATCCTGAAACTGAGGTGGTTTTACCTCGAATTAAATCTGATTTACTTGAAACGTTTAAGCAAGTTGGAGAAGGAACTTTGGATAACGAACCTTTAGAGATTATCGAAGAGTCGGCAACAACTATTATGTTGGTGGCTGGCGGCTATCCTGGTAGTTATCAGAAAGGCAAAGAAATTACTGGTGCCGATAATGGGGGAGAAAGTATTGTTTTCCATGCTGGAACAAAAGCCGATAACGGCAGCTTGGTTACCAATGGGGGAAGAATAATAGCGATTACTTCATTAGGAAAAAACCACAGTGAGGCATTAGAAAAGTCGTACAAAGTTGCATCAACAATAAACTTTGAAGCAAAGTACTTTAGAAAAGATATAGGATTTGACCTTTGAGAATGGGCAATAGAAAAAATAGTAGCAGTGTTTTACCCAGCTACTCTATCGTGTTATTTTCTGCAGCTTCCTTTCTGTATTTAACCATAATAAACGCCCACATTACAATTAAAAGGAAAGTGGTTACAACGAATAAAACGTTAGGTGCATTTCCTAGCATTTCGATTGGTGCGAAAGATGCTTCAATACCATCTCCTGTTGCATTCATTATTTCAGTAAACAAGCTCATAAAATTGTTGTTATAGTAATTTGAGTATAAAAATAAATATTATCTCTACAAAACTGTTATGATAATTGATTTTTTTAAGTCCGACCACCCAAGAGCGATTTTCGTTTTACCAATAGTATTGCTCGGTTTTTGGTGCTTCGCATTCATAGACATTGAGGCAGTTACCGAATCTGTTGATATGCCCTTGTACGAACTGATTCGTAATATGTTAGGGTATTCCTATTTGTCGAAAATATTAGCGATTATTTTAATCTTTATAGAGGCATTGTTACTCAACAGAATAGTGATGTCGAGGAATGTGTACAGTAAAAATTCTTACCTGCCTTCGTTACTTTATGTTGTTTTAATGAGCAGTTTCCCTTCAATGCTCTATTTAAACCCCGTTTTAATCGCCAATTTAATCTTGATTTTGGCATTGGGTAAGATGTTTAAAATAGACAATGAAGAGAAATACTTTTCAAATGTTTTTGATGCGAGCGTGCTGGTGGGTATCGCATCGTTAATTTATTTTCCGGCAATCATTTTTTCTTTGTTCATTTTTTGTTGTTTGTTTTTTATATCGAGAAGCGGTTTAAGGGAGAAATTAATCACGATTGTTGGAATAGCTCTCCCACACACTTTCGCATTTGTATATTATTTTTGGATAGATGGAACCGAAAATTATTGGACCGACAAAGTTTTTAACCCAATAATAGACAGGCAGAGTTTTCAAATGTTCGATTCTCGCTATTACGTGCCTTTATTTTTATTATTTCTACTCACATTTTTGTCCTTCAAAAAGCTTTACAGAGGAATTGCAAACAGTAGTATCCAAACAAAAAGAATATTAAGCGTACTAATTAGTTTCTTCGCTTTTTCGGCTCTTTCCTTTTTACTTACACAGTCTTACTCGGTGGAATACTTTCTGTTTTTAGCAATTCCATTGTCAATTTACTTTACCAATTACTTCCTATTCACCAAGAAAAGGTGGTTGGCAGAATTTGTTTTTGTATTGTTAATAGGAACGTTGATATATAATCATATTTCTGAAATATAATTGATGTCATTTTACAGTTTAAAATATACATTTGTCATATGAAATTTGGAGTTGTAATATTTCCTGGGTCTAACTGCGATCAAGACATGATTTATGTACTTGAAACCATTATGGGTCAGGAAACTGAACGTCTTTGGCACAAAGATGAAGATTTGAAAGGGTGTGATTTTATTGTTTTGCCTGGTGGGTTTTCCTACGGCGATTATTTAAGATCGGGTGCGATAGCACGTTTTTCGCCAATTATGAAATCTGTAATCGAACATGCCAACAACGGTGGATATTTAATGGGTGTTTGTAACGGTTTTCAAGTGCTTTGCGAAGCAGGTTTACTTCCAGGTACTCTACTCCACAACGACAACCAGAAGTTTATTTGCAAAAATGTTCACCTACAAGTGGTAAACGAAGAATGTTTGCTAACAGGTAATGTTGATCCTGAGGAGCCTTTAAAGATTCCTATTGCGCATGGTGAAGGAAGATATTTTATCAACGAAGAAGGACTAGCTCAGTTAAAAAGCAACGACCAAATCTTATTCAAATATTGTAATATAGACGGCAAAGTTAGCGCGGAGGCCAATCCAAATGGTTCTTTAGAAAACATTGCTGGCGTTTGTAACAAAGGCAAAAATGTTTTTGGAATGATGCCACATCCTGAGCGTGCAGCAGATCTTAATCTGTTAAATGTAGACGTGAAATTGTTGTTTGAATCTCTTTTAGCCTAACATAAACGACTAAACAGTCATTATATCAGTTTCTTTAAGGGCAACATACGAATCACATTTTTTAGTGTACGTATCGGTTAGCGCTTGAACTTGATCTTCTGAATCTTTAACGCTGTCTTCAGATAAACCATCTGCCTTTAATTTCTTGATTGAAGAATTGGCGTCTTGTCGAGCGTTTCTAATGCTCACTTTGGCATTTTCACCTTCTGCTTTGCTTTGCTTTACTAGGTCTATCCTACGCTCTTCTGTAAGCATTGGAACGCTAATTATAATGATTTCTCCGTTGTTCTGTGGATTCAATCCTATATTGGCGTGTAGAATTCCTTTTTCAATAGGTTCAAGCATTTCCTTTTCCCACGGTTGAACCGTAATTGTTCTACCATCAGGCGTATTTACATTGGCAACTTGTTGTAGTGGAGTATTTGCGCCATAGTATTCAACTATAACACTGTCTAACATTGAAGGTGTTGCTTTACCAGCGCGAATTCTCGATAAATCTTTTTCTAAACTGGCCATGGAATTATCCATTTGCTCCTTTACCTCTTCAAATATAAATTCTAATTCTTCCTCCAAAATGTAATTATTTAAACTTCAACTATAGTACCAATTTTTTCACCACTCACAAGTCTGTTTAAGTTGCCGGGTATATTGATATCAAAAACAATAATAGGAAGATTATTTTCTTTACACAAGGTGAAAGACGTCATATCCATAACGTTTAGTCCTTTTTCGTAAACTTCTTGAAAACTTATTTTCTCGTATTTAGTAGCACTAGGGTCTTTTACAGGATCTGCCGTATAGATTCCGTCTACTTTCGTTCCTTTTAAAATAATGTCGGCTTCAATCTCAATTGCTCTTAAACTAGCTGCCGTATCTGTAGTAAAATATGGATTGCCTGTACCGCAACCGAAAATAACTACACGTCCTTTTTCTAAATGCCTAACTGCTCTTCGTTTAATAAAAGGCTCAGCAATTTGCTCCATTTTTATGGCTGATAGTAATCTGGTTTTTACACCTAAGGCTTCTAAAGAACTTTGTAGGGCCATGCTATTGATCATAGTAGCCAACATACCCATATAATCACCTTGGGTTCTTTCCATGCCACCTTCTTCGGCTTGCACACCACGGAAAATGTTTCCACCGCCTATTACAATAGCAACTTCTAAACCTTGATCTACTACACTCTTAATTTCTGTAGCGTATAATTTTAACTTGTTGTTGTCGATCCCGAATTGCTGATCGCCCATGAGTGCCTCTCCACTCAGCTTGAGAAGAATCCTTTTATATTTCATGCTGCTAAAGTTATGACAAAAAAAAAGAGAGAATAAATTCTCTCTTTTAATTATTAATCTAAAGCCATTCTTTTAAAAGAATTGACTGTCAGTCCTGACTTAATACCATCGAGATATTGTCCAACGGACTTCTTATTATCTTTTATAAACGCTTGCTCTGTTAATGTGCTTTCCTTAAAGAACTTGTTAAGTTTACCCATTGCAATTTTTTCAAGCATTTCTTCTGGCTTACCAGATTCTCTTGCTTGTTCTTTACCAACTTCAATTTCTCTGTCGATAGTTGCTTGATCAACACCTTCTTTGTTAACCGCTATAGGAGACATTGCTGCAATTTGCATTGCTACGTCTCTACCAGCTTCTGCAAAATCACCACCATTACTAAGTGCAACGATAGAAGCAATTCTGTTTCCTGGGTGGTTATAAGCAGTAACGCTTGGAGATTCTATTAACTGATATTCAGAAACCTGAATTTTCTCACCGTTTTTTCCAATCTCTTCAGTAATTCTATCAGCAACTGATTGATCTTTTCCGGTAACATTACTTGCTAATAATTCTTCAGCAGTTTTTGATGCGTTTGCTACAGCTGTGTTTAAAATTTCGTCAGCGAAAGAAACAAAGTTTTCGTTTTTAGCAACAAAATCAGTTTCACAGTTAAGAACTAAAATAACACCAGCAGTGTTGTCATCGTTAGTTTTAGCTAATACTAAACCTTCTTTAGCGTCTTTATCTCCTCTTTTCGCAGCCATTTTTTGGCCTGTTTTTCTCAATAGATCAATTGCTTTTTCAAAATCGCCATCAGCTTCCACTAATGCTTTTTTACAATCCATCATTCCTGCGCCAGACTTTTGTCTTAACTTGTTAACTTGACTTGCTGTAATCGCCATGTTCTAATATTTTAAAATGTGAAGGCTTCGGATTAAGCCTTAGTTTCTTCCTTTGAATCGTCTTTCTTCTCTGCTTTAGGAGCAGCTTCGGCTTTTGGAGCGTCGTCTTTAGCCTTAGCAGCTGGCTTTTCAGCTTCTTTCTTTGCAGGAGCTTCTTCCTTCTTAGCAACAGGCTTGTCTTCAGCTTTTGCTTCCTTTGCTGGAGCAGCGTCAGTTTTTGCTTCTGATTTAGGAGCATCATCCGATTTAGCTTCTTTATCAGGTGTCGATTTAGTTTTTTGAACTACTTTCTTAGCCTCAATTTTTCTAGGTCTTTCAGTAGATCCACTTTCCTTTTCTACACTTCTTTCAGCTAATCCTTCTCTAATCGCTTCAGCAACAATATCAATAATTTTAGTAATTGATTTTGTAGAATCGTCGTTTGAAGGGATAGCGAAATCAACAGTAGATGGATCACTATTAGTATCGGTGAAAGCAAATGTTACCAAGTTCAATTTTTTAGCTTCTGCTAAAGCAATGTGCTCTTTAGTAATATCAACAATAAAAATTGCAGCTGGCAATCTTGTAAGACCAGTAATGCTACCGAAATCTTTTTCAAGTTTTGCTCTCTGACGAATGATCATCAATCTTTCTTTCTTAGAAATGTTTTTGAAGCTTTCTTCATCAACCATTTTATCGATAGATGCCATTTTTCTAATTGCTTTTCTAATAGTAGAAAAGTTAGTTAGCATTCCACCAGGCCATCTTTCTGTTACGAAAGGCATGTTAACAGCACCGATCTTTTCAGAGATGATGTCTTTAGCTTGTTTCTTAGTTGCAACGAAAAGTACTTTTTTCCCTGATTTAGCAATTTGCTTTAATGCAGCACATGCTTCTTCAAGTTTAGCGACCGTTTTGTTTAGGTCGATAATGTGAATACCTTTTCTTTCCATGAAAATGTACGGAGACATTTTTGGATTCCACTTTCTCTTAAGGTGACCAAAATGTACACCTGCTTCAAGTAGTTCTTTATAATTTGTTCTTGCCATACTTCCTTTAAAAAAGTGCTTAACGCTTACTAAATTGAGATTTTTTCCTTGCTTTTCTTCTACCTGGTTTCTTTCTTTCAACCATTCTCGGATCTCTCTTCAATAGTCTATCAGCTTTCATGCTAGGTTTGTGTTCTTCGTCTATTTTACAAAGTGCTCTAGCAATACCTAATTGAATAGCTTCTGCTTGCCCGTTTGTTCCACCGCCTTTTACGTTGACTTTTACATCATACTTCTTAGCCAGTTCTGTCACCGTAAGGGGAAGACTAACTTTGTTTTGTAAAATTTGTGTTGGGAAATAAACTTTTAAATCTTTTTTGTTGACAGTAATCTTGCCTTTTCCTGGAGCTACGTAAACTCTAGCAACTGAAGTTTTTCTTCTGCCTAATGCATTAACTGATTCCATGCTATCTAATTGAATTTAATTCTACTTTTCTGGGCTGACGTGCTTCTTGTTTGTGGTCTGGACCAGCATAAACATAAAGTTGTCTATATAATTCTGCACCTAATATGTTTTTAGGAAGCATTCCTTTTACGGCTTTTTCAACCATAGTAATAGGATTTCTTTCCATCAACTTTTCAGCTGTTATGGTTCTTTGACCACCTGGATAACCCGTATGCTTCATATAGATCTTGTCAGACCACTTGTTGCCTGTAAGTTTTATTTTGTCTGCATTTATAATTACAACCTTATCTCCACATGCAACATGCGGGGTGTAATTAGTTTTATGCTTACCTCTAATTAAGTTCGCTACCTTAGAAGCTAATCTTCCAAGCACTTCGTTTTCAGCATCAATTAGCAACCATTCTCTATTGGTAGTTGCCTTATTAGCTGATATTGTTTTATAACTTATGTTACCCATCTTTCTGAACGTATCTGTTAAGCCTCAATTGAGGCTTGAAAACCCCCTTTTTTTAAAGGGACGGCGAAGGTAGAACTAATTTTTGGAATGCACCAACAATTAGGGCTACTTTTTGTTGATAACTTCTAATTCTGTTCCAACCTTAGTGAAAGCAGCAATTGCTTTGTCTAAATGCGACTGTTCGTGGCCTGCTGAAATCTGTACTCTTATTCGAGCTAAGTCTTTGGGAACGACTGGAAAAAAGAATCCAATAACGTAAATTCCTTCTTTTAATAATTCGCTTGCAAACTTTTGAGCAACTTTAGCATCGTAGAGCATTATTGGTACAATCGGATGTATGCCTTCTCTAATATCGAAACCTGCTTCGGTCATTTTTTCTCTAAAGTAAGCAGTGTTTTTCTCTAGTTTGTCTCTTAATTCGGTCGATTCGCTTAATAAGTTAAGTACTTCTATAGTACCTCCAACGATGGAAGGTGCCAGTGAATTAGAAAAAAGATATGGTCTAGATCTTTGTCTCAACATATCTATTATCTCTTTTCTACCAGAAGTAAAACCTCCCATAGCACCACCTAAAGCCTTGCCCATGGTAGAAGTAATGATGTCGATTCGGCCCATTACATCGCAATGTTCGTGCGTGCCTTTTCCTGTAGCACCCATAAAACCTGTAGAATGGCTATCGTCTACCATCACCAAAGCGTCATGCTTTTCTGCTAAATCGCAAATCTCTCCAAGTTTGGCAATGTAGCCATCCATAGAGAAAACGCCATCGGTAACAATTAAACGATGTCTTTGTCCTTGTGCTGCCTGAAGTTGTTTTTCCAAATCAGCCATATCCGAATTTTTATATCGGAACCGTTGAGCTTTACACAATCGTACACCATCTATAATAGAGGCATGATTTAATTCATCGGAGATAATAGCATCGTCGGCTCCTAACAATGTTTCGAATACACCGCCATTGGCATCAAAACAAGCAGCATATAATATAGTGTCTTCGGTTCCTAAGAAGTTGGCTATTTTTTCTTCTAGTTCTTTATGTATGCTTTGAGTTCCACAGATAAATCTAACAGACGACATTCCATAGCCTTGAGCATCTAAAGTGTTTTTAGCTGCTTCCACTAATTTAGGATGCGATGATAGGCCTAAATAGTTGTTTGCGCAAAAGTTAATTACTTCTTCGCCGGTACTAACTTTTATATCGGCTCCTTGTGGAGTGGTAATTATTCTTTCGGTTTTGTATAAACCTGCTTCTTCAATTGCCGCAAGTTCCTTCTTAAGGAAACTTTGAAATTTTCCGTACATCTATATATAGTATATGTTGTTGTAAAATATTTGCGGCAAATGTAGTAAAACAAGGTTTACACCATACCTTGAGCTAGCATTGCATCTGCAACTTTTACAAAGCCGCCCAAATTGGCACCTTTAACATAGTTTACGAAGTTGTCTTCGGCACCATACTGTACACATGTGCGGTGAATTTCTACCATGATGCTTTTTAATTTGGTATCTACTTCTTCAGATGTCCAATGCAATTTTAAAGCATTCTGGCTCATTTCTAAACCAGAAACAGCAACTCCACCGGCATTTGCAGCTTTACCAGGACCAAATAATATTTTTTCTCCTAAAAACACTTCGACTGCTTCGGGTGTACATGGCATGTTGGCTCCTTCAGCAACAGTTTTACAACCATTTTTAATTAGTGCTTGAGCAGCCTTGGCATCCAATTCGTTTTGCGTTGCACATGGTAAAGCAACATCGCATTTAAGGCCCCAAGGTTTTTGACCCGCTACAAATTCACATTGGTAACGATCTGCATATTCTTTGATTCTACCTCTGGTTACGTTCTTTAATTTTTTAATGAAGTTTAACTTGGGTTTGGTAATTCCTGCTTTGTCATATATATACCCCGACGAATCTGACATAGAAACCACTTTTGCGCCGAATTCAATACATTTTTCGGCCGCAAACTGTGCAACATTTCCTGATCCTGAAATGACAACTACTAGGCCTTGGAAGGATTTTCCTCTAGTGGCCAGCATTTCTTTAGCAAAGTAAACTGTTCCGTAACCGGTAGCTTCTGGTCTGATTAAACTTCCACCAAACTCAATTGCCTTACCAGTTAATACACCCGTAAACTCGTTTCTGATTCTTTTATATTGTCCGAATAAGTAGCCGATTTCTCTGCCTCCAACACCAATATCACCAGCAGGTACGTCTGTATCTGGTCCGATGTGACGCTGAAGTTCCGTCATAAAACTTTGACAAAAGCTCATTATTTCGTTGTCGGTTTTCCCTTTTGGATCAAAATCGGAACCACCTTTACCACCACCCATAGGTAGTGTGGTAAGGCTGTTTTTAAATACTTGTTCGAAAGCCAAGAATTTTAAAACACCTAAATTTACAGTTGGATGAAATCTTAAACCACCTTTGTAAGGCCCTATGGCACTATTCATTTCAATTCTGAATCCCCTATTGATTTGATATTCAGCTTTGTCGTTTACCCAAGACACACGGAACATCAATACTCTTTCTGGCTCACATATTCTTTCTAAGATCTTCGCTTTTTTATACCTCGGATTTTTGTCCATAAAAGGCAATATCGTTTCGGCTACTTCTTGCACAGCCTGTATGTATTCTGGTTCTCCCGCGTTTTTATCGCTAACCTTTTGCATAAATCTTTCCAATTTTCCAACACCATTTGTAGAGGCTGGTTTTTTAGGAGTTGATACTTTCTTTGTTTTTGAAGCTGACATATTAGATAACATCTTTAGTTTAAGTGATTAAAAATAGAAAAATTTTAATTCAAAAGTTAAATTGTCAAAAATAAAGCGATTGTTAGATTGTTGAAATTGAATCGTTAAGCATTTTGTAAAATGCGGTTCAATTAATTTAAAACATACATGCGCCCTGGTAGCGATTTTACAACTCCCGAAAACTCCAAATTGATTAATAGCGCCGATGTTTTGTTCATTGCAATTTTGCTATCAATGGTTAATTCGTCGATGTGATATTTGCCTTTTTCTTTGATTAGATCAACAAGAACTCTCTCTTCTTCAGATAGCTTTACGTTAATCCTGGGCTTTGGTTTTACCTTTTTCGATTCTTTTTCCCATTGCATTAATAGTTCTAAATCGGCTATGTTTTCCATCGAGGCAGCTAGGCTTCTCTTTATCAGCCAGTTACATCCAGTTGACATTTTATCTGTGCTTTTCCCAGGATAGGCCAGCACTTCTCGATCATATGAATTTGCTATATCTGCAGTAATTAACGAACCTCCTCTCGGGCCAGATTCTATAACGATAACGGCATCGGCCAAACCGGCAATAATCCGATTTCTCTTCGGGAAATTCTCCCTATCGGGATTAGTTTCGCTCATAAACTCGGTAATCAATCCACCTTGTTCTAACATTTTGTCGGCAACGTTTTCGTGAATTCGAGGATAAATTCGGTCGAGTCCGTGAGCTACAACGCCAACAGTAGAAACCTTATTATTTAGAGCTGCCATGTGCGCACAAATGTCAATTCCGTATGCCAGCCCGCTAACAACCAAGCAATCGTGTCGTCCGAGCCCTTCAATTAATTCCTGACAAACTTTTTTACCATAATCAGTTGCGTTTCTTGTACCAACAATGCTCACCACTTTTGTGTGGTTCAAATTCATATTTCCCTTGCAGTAAATTAACAATGGGCCATCCTCGCAATATTTTAGTCTGGCAGGATAGTCATCATTTAAATAAAAGAGAGGTTGAATTTTATTTTTCGAAACAAATTCAATTTCTTGCTCCGCTCTCGCTATGTTTTTGGAAGAAACGATGGACTGGGCAGTATGCTCTCCTATGCCAGGGATTTTTAGAAGGACCTTTTTCTTTTCTTCAAAAATAGCTTCAACACTTCCTATATACGATACCAGTTTTTTAGCGTTAATACATCCAATTCGGGGAATTAAATTTAGTCGGATTTGAAAAAGAAGATTGTGGTAATCGATGGAAGCCATGAGATGAAATTGTGAATAACAAAAGTAATTAAGTTGTAAATTTGTTTGTATTGAAAATCGCTTTTTTATCAACATGAACATCATCGGCATTATTCCATCTCGTTTCGGTTCAACCAGATTACCTGGAAAACCTTTGAAAATTATTCAAGGAAAATCGATGATTCAACGGGTTTTTGAGCAAGCTCAAAAATCAAAATCGCTTAGTAAAGTTGTTGTTGCTACTGATGATGATCGGATTTTTGACCACGTAATTTCTTTTGGTGGCAACGTTGTGATGACTTCAACGGATCATCCGAGCGGAACAGATAGGTGTTACGAGGCTTATACTAAAGTAGGTGAGGAGTTTGATGCCGTAATTAATATTCAGGGAGACGAACCATTTATTCACCCAGAGCAAATTGACGAATTGTCCCAATGTATTTCAAATGCTAATTCTCAAATTGGAACACTAATCAAGTTAACCGAGGATTCCGAGGAGATAGATAATGAGAATGTTCCTAAAGTTGTTTTTAACGGACAAAACGAAGCGTTGAATTTTACCCGCGAAACAGTTTCTAATTCTGTAAACGGCCAAGAAGTTTATTATAAACACATCGGAATTTATGGGTACAAATCATCTGTTTTAAAAGAATTGGTGACCTTAAAACCATCTAAACGGGAAATTGAAAACCGATTGGAGCAACTTAGATGGCTCGACAATAATTATACAATAAACATTGCCATAACCACTTACGAATCTGCAGGGATCGACACACAAAAAGATCTTGATAAGTTTAGCTAGATAGGCCAATTTCCTCGGTGTAAATTCTTTACCTTAGCAGTACCAAAAGCAAGCAATGAATATAGAGTTAGGCAAATATGTAGGCGATCTACTTTACGATAATGATTGCGTAATAATTCCCGATTTTGGCGGTATCATAGCCAATTACAAGCGTGCTTCGATTCAAACCAACCAAGATTTATTTAAGCCAGCCACAAAGCAACTTAGTTTTAACATTAAGCTAAAAGCCAACGATGGATTACTGATAAATCACGTTGCTCAAATGCAATCAGTTGGTTATCAAGAGGCTCAAGAAATTGTTAATAAGGGCATTGATGCTTACCAGTTAAAATTGGATACCGAGGGATTGGTAAACATTATTAGTGTCGGTAAAATTTCGAAAGACAAAGAGGGCAATTTAAATTTTGAGGCCGATACTCAAACTAACTTTTTGCCAAGTGCTTTTGGCTTGTCGGGATTTACTTCTCCGGCAATAAAAAGAGAAGGTATTACGATGAAAATCGAGAGGCCTGCTACACCAAATTCTACGAAGGAAGTTAGATTTATCTCTAAAAAATTATTAGCAGCGGCGGTTGCTATTCCGTTATTATTGGCTTCGGCAACTGTTTATTTTAAAACAGATTTGGTTGAGGATGTAAATATGAGTTTCTCATCACTTGATCCTAAAGCGCTTTTAGAAAGAACTTATGAGCCAAGAACGATAGACCCTATAAAAGTGGTTGAGTTTAATAACGAAGACAACTTTTTTGAAAAGTATAGCAATACAATAGCTTCTCTTTATATAAATAACGAATCGGCTCCGTTAATGGTTGATTTAATTGAAAAGAAAGCGGTTGAACCAATTATTGAAAAAACTGTTGAAGAGATTAAAGTTTCAGAACCAGTAGCGCCAACGAAAGAAGTAGTTGCACCTGTAATTGGAGCGTATCACATTATTGGAGGCTCTTTTGGAAGTAAAAGAAACGCGAATAAGTTTGTTAAATCTTTAAGAAAATCTGGTTACGATGCACTAATTGTTGGGCAGAGTGGGAATGGTTCTTTTAGAGTTTCCTACGACGCATACGCTGATTTAAAAGCTGCTCAATACAATTTACTTGTAATTCAAGTAAACTTTAACGCAGGTGCTTGGTTGCTGAAAAACTAAGAATTTCGGAGCTTCTTGTAGATCCTTATCGCTAAAAATAGGATCAATCCGAACAGAACGAATCCGGCAAATCCCCAAATCCAATCCAACGAACTTTTAAGCACTATAATAAAAACAATTGCTACAAGAAGTAGCGTGGCGACTTCGTTCCAAATTCTCAACATATTGGACGAATAAGTTTTTGTTCCGTTTTTCAAATGCTTTATCATGGCGCCACAAACATGGTGATAGCCAACCAATCCAAATACAAAAGCGAACTTAATGTGCATAAATGGTTGCGTCCAAAAATCGTAGACACTCACCAACCAAAAGCCACTAAAAATGGTAAGGAACATTGCTGGCACAGTAATGATTTTCCAGAGTCTACCTATCATCAAATTGTACTGACTTTGTAGAATTCCTTTTTTGTTATCATCAAATTCGTTTGCTTCCACATGGTAAATAAAAAGGCGTACTAAATAAAAGAGGCCCGCAAACCAGCTTACTACGGCAATAATGTGGATGGCTTTGATGTATAACATGAACTGTAAAATTGTTGGATAAATGTAATACAAATATTAATGAACAAGGTTAACCTCGGATTTTCATAATGCATATATTTGTGAGCTAACATTACAAATTTATGGAAGGCAAAACACCAAGTGAAAGTAAAGCGACCTTAACGGAGTTGGTATTCCCCAACTATACCAATGCTTTAAATAATTTAATGGGCGGACAATTGTTACTTTGGATGGATGTGGCGTCGGCCATTACAGCATCTAGGCATGCCGAAACAGTATGCGTAACAGCTGCGGTTAACAATGTTTCGTTTAACAAACCTATCGGAATGGGCGATGTGGTAACGATAGAAGCAAAGGTGTCGTGTGTGTTTAATACCTCTTTAGAAGTGTACATAGACGTATATGTAGAAAAGAAATTTAAGAAGGGTAAGTTTAAAACCAACGAAGCAATTTACAGTTTTGTGGCTGTGGATGATGCTGGTAATACAGTGAAAGTGCCGCCATTATTGCCAGAAACAGATGAGGAATTGGAACGACAAAAAGGTGCGAAACAGAGAAAAGAATTGAGTTTAATTAAGGCAGGCAGATTGAACCCTAAGGATGCAATCGAATTAAAATCTATGTTTGAATAAAATGATGAGAATGAAAAAAATGAAGTTGGTTATATTACTCGTTTTGTTGATTCCATTAACATCAATGAGCAAAGAGCTGGGTGTATCTTTCTCTTATCTTTTTCCAAAGAATGGCTATTTCTCTTCTCCCGTAGCGCCTTTGGCCATTAGAGGAGTTGGGGTAAAAATGGGAGATTTTATGAGTTTAGGAACGGGCGTTTCGTGGTACAATATTGCTGGAGTTCAAGTTATTGAATTAGAAGATTTTGATCCTGTAGAGCCAACTCTAGGACCTTTAACCACTTTTTTATTCCCTTTAGAATTGTCATTGAAAGTGCCTCTTGGTAAAAATAGAATTGAATTTATAGGCGGTGGGTTTCTGTTTTTTAACGCTACAAGCAGAATTAACTCAGGTAATTTGGATAGAGAACTTAGAGCCTATGAAGACTGGCAAGTTTTAAATGGTGATTACGAAATGACCAATCATTTGGGAATGGGTTACGATTTTGGGGCGCAACTGGTGATTTATGTGAAAAGGAACCTGGCAATTACTATTAAGGGAATGTATATGATAGGTGGTATGCCAATCGATTTACGAGGAACTTATGAGGGAATTAATGAGTTGGGCGAATACGAGTCTAAGTCCTTTGAATTCACAAATTCTAAAATGGACATTACTGGATGGGAGTTCAGCGTTGGAGCATTATTTGCTGGTAAGTAAATACTTTAGAGTAAAATAACAAGGTTGCGCAATGTCGGGTAGAATAAATCACAAAGTGGCTTTTATTGAATGGGAAGACGAGGAAGATAAAATTCTTTCTATTAGTTTTGATCAAGACGCTGAAGTGGATGCAATTGAGTTAATTGAATTTCGTGATGCCAACTTTATGGCAGAGCTGAATTCAGCAGTTATTAACACCCAATTTAGCAAAAGTGGCTTAACGATGCGTAACATGAGTTAATTATGAAAATAAAATTACTCACAGTACTGGGGTTAGCTGCTACAATGGTAGCTAGCGCGCAAAGCCCAGAATTGGAGGCATGGATGTTTAATACCCATGGCAACATGGGATATTATGAATTCTATCCTGCCACTCCTCCAACTATAGACAGCGAAGACATGTTTGACTCCACCGATGTAAAAGCGCTTTATTACGACGACGATAATTTTTACGTTAGGGCAGAAGGATTGGCTAGTTATACAATGGGACCTTGGGAACAAAATCCAAATGTGCCATCTGGCCAAGACTATGTTTTTAAGATAACACGTAATCCAGTAGAGGAAAAAGATGCAAAAACCAGTACTCCTTTTGGTGGCTCGCAAGGTGTTTGTATCAATGGTGTGGTTATGTACGGCTATGGCGATGGTAAATCATACAGTTTCAACGACGATGAGAACTCTAACATGGGCGACGGAAATTGGGATGGCGACGCTTGGATTTCGGAAGGTGTTTCTATGGATGATACTGGCGGTGGTCATGCAGATGGAAGTGGAAGGTACCATTATCATGCAACTCCGTTTTCTTTGTATGTAGATCCTAATACCGGACATTCTGTAATTATTGGTTATGCATATGATGGCTTCCCTATTTACGGCCCTTATGGCTATGTTGATGCAATGGAAGCAGGAAGCGGTGTAGAAAGAATGACAAGCGGATATGCTTTAAGAGGCATTTCAACTCGTGATATTTTACCTGATGGAACTACATCTGATCCTGTTGGACCAGATGTAACTACAAATGGAGACTTCGATATAGGAACCTATGTTCAGGATTATATGTATGATGATGACAACGGTTCGCTTGATGAATACAATGGACGTATGTGTGTTACTCCAGAATATCCAGAAGGAACATATGCTTACTTCTTGTCAACGGATGATAGTGGAGACCCGGAGTTCCCATACATCTTGGCAGGATCCTACTATGGTGAGTTATCTAATTCAGATTTAAATAACGCAGGAGATTTCACTCTCCCAACTTCTGGTTTAACCATACAAAGTATATTCATTAGCGTGGCAGAACTTGAAGCAATTGGTGTAAGTGTATATCCAAATCCTACAGCTGATGTAGTTAATGTTTCAACTACAACAATTGCTCAATCAATCACTATTGTTTCTTCAGCAGGTCAAATTGTTAGTTCGGTTAATCCAACTTCAACCCAAACTGCAATAGATGTTTCTGATTTGGCAAACGGAATCTACATTATATCCATCAACAGCAACAATACTGTGGCAACTCAAAAATTAGTTATTTCTGAGTAAGTGTTAGATAATATATAATAATTGAAAGGGCGTCCATGTGGCGCCTTTTTAGTTTCTCCTGTTATTACTCAATTTTCCTGCTCAAAATGCCAGCGACTCCTAACCCAATAATCTTGTTGCTGCTTTGTTAGAAAAGTCCAAGCTACAATGCGACTAATCTTGTTGCCTTGGCCCATTTCAATTGTTTTAACCTCTCTGGCACCAACCTTATTAAGGGCACGATAAACCCCGCGTAAACTTTCCTTTTTAGAGATTAAAGTAGTAAACCAAAAGCACTGCATGGCGTGTTTAGCACTTTGAATAACTATGTTTCTTACAAACGTTTCTTCGCCACCCTTGGTCCACAACTCCGTGTTTTGTCCGCCAAAATTTAGCACCTTTTCCTTAACACGTTCGCCTTTTAAATTAATTAGTTTTCGGGTTGAGGCTTGGGCTGCTTCTTTTGCAGAAGCGTGAAAAGGAGGATTACAAATAGTTATATCAAACTGTTCGTTTGCTCTGATAATACCCTTAAAAATATCGCTAGGATTTTTTTGTAAACGCACTTGAACCAGATCCTTTATAACATCGTTATTTTCAATGTTCTTATTGGCTGCATCAATAGCTTTTTGGTCAATTTCGGAACCAATAAAAAACCAACCATACTCTATAGCACCCATAATTGGATACACGCAATTGGCGCCAATACCCACGTCCAAACATTTTATATCGTTGCCAACTGGAACTTCTCTATCCTCACTTTGCGAATTGCTGTAACCCAACAAATCGGCGATGTGGTGAATGTAATCGGCGCGCCCAGGTATAGGTGGACACAAATATCCTTCTGGAATTTCCCAATTATCTATTTTGTAAAAATGCTTTAACAGCGACTTATTTAATGCTTTTACTGACTTTGGATTAAAAAAATCAATCGATTCGTCGCCAAATTTATTTAGGCTCACAAACTCTTTTAAAGCTGGCGTACCTTCAATTAAAGTCTTAAAATCGTAGCGCCCTCTGTGCTGGTTGCGTGGGTGCAACTCCAATTTCACCTTAGGATGTTTCTTCTTTTTTTCTGCCATAATTGTTCTTGATACCTAAAACGTTTCTCCAAACGTAAAGTTTTTATTGGGTCTCCCTCTCTCTGCCAGCTACCGTGTATATACATCTTCCAGCCTTCGAATATATCATAGAATCTCATTAGTCCAATCCAGAGTGTTTGCTGAATTCAACTCATAAATGCAACTTCTGGGTTAAATAATAATTGATTCATTACAAATGTAAGTGTTTCATATCCAAACCTTTTTCTAGGCCTATTATTTAGCTTCAATTCTATCTCTTTAATCCTTTGTTCATTAATGCTGGTAAAGTCTGAACCTTTCCTGAAATACGGCCTAATTAGCCCATTTAAATTTTCATTAGCCCCTCTTTCCCAAGAATGATATGGATGAGCAAAGTAGTAATCAACATAGAGTGTTTTGGCGACTAGTTAGTGTTCTGAAAACTCTTTCCCATTGTCCGATGTAATCGTATGGATATAGGGAATCCATCCATTTAGAAGCTCATTTATTGCTATTGTGACAACTTTAGCCTCTTTGGATTTTAGTTTTTTCATTTTCAACACTCCAGAAGCTCTGTCGTTAATTGTTAGAATCGCCTGTTTGTGATTTTTTCCTAGAATTAAATCAACCTCTAAATCTCCAAACCTTGATCTTTCCTCAACTGCAGAAGGCCTTTGGTCTAT
>JABSPQ010000094.1 GCA_013214205.1 Flavobacteriales bacterium | reverse complement strand
GATTATAGCTCGATTAGGCGGATGGAAAGGATACAAGTCAGAAAGGCCACCAGGTATTACCACACTCTGGATTGGATTAATGAGATTCTATGATATATTTGAAGGTTGGAAGATGTATAAAGATGTGTACACACGGTAGCTCTTGAGAGGGGAGTGCGATTGCTGGTGTTGTTGCAAAGGTGTGTCCTTGCAGCCACAAAGCACGTTAGATTTAGCAAAGCTAAATGAGCCCTGTTAATTTAAAAAACATACCTTCCCAAGCCTTTGTTCTATTCTCCATATCGGCAGGCACTGTCTCAAACTTCTGAATCAACGAGAGCTTTGTTTGCGTTGCATTAATTTCTTCTAGAATAATTTCTACAGTGCTTTCGGGTGGCGTTTCTGCCAAACCAACATATGCAAAACTGAACTTAAGTTTGTTGGGTTCTTCAATTTCTAAATACTTTCCACCGATGATAAAAGTGGAGCCATCTGGCTTAATCATCTCAATGTTATAATTGCCGTTAACCCTTAATTCGTTCGTTACATTTTTAACCGACAAATGTTTTGGACCGAACCATTTTGAGATTAAATCGGGTTGCGTAATCCATTCAAATAGTTTGGACTTGGTGCAGTTAAATTCTCTTGAAACGTAAACGGTATTACTTGTTTTCATTTTTGTTTTTTAGGTTAATTGGGAATCATGTCAGTTGTGGGCATTGTCAGTTCGAGTGTTTTTTTTCTTCAAAAAAATGTATCGAGAACACAATGACTTTCAACTTTAAAGGCATGCTTCTAGATACATGCAAAAAGGCTTGTTCTCGATACTCCGACTAAAAAGTCGGAACTCGAACTGACACCTTTTTATTCCCCCGTTTTATTTATCTCCTCCTCCAAGTTATCAAAAGAACTGTTCCAAAATTGCGAATAATACGTGATCCATTCCAGCGGAGACTTTAGCGTATCTCTATTTAGAGTGAGCACACGGTACTTGCCTTGTTTCTTTTTAGTAACGATTTCGGCAGTTTCTAGAATCTTAATGTGCTTGCTTAACGCCTGAAACGAAATTGAAAACTGCTCAGACAATTCTAGTAACGTAGAATCATCTTTGCTAAGCAATTCTATAATCTTTCTTCTGTTGTTATCGGCTAACGCAGAGAATACTTTTTCCATTTCGGTTTACATTATAAACTAAATCCCATTCCAACCAAATTTAGCTTGGTAGCTTTCGGAGGGGAGACCAATCCACTTGATTTTAGTGCCACTTGAAATTCTTTAAACTCTGGAATGTCATTCAGTTTACTCATCGCTTCTTGGTCTTTTGCCATGTTGATGTGGATAAAGTGATTCGGATTTTCTTCATCCGTGTACGACGAATACTGCATGCCTTCAATAGGATTGGCCTTTAAAAGATCCATTACTTTCTGAATGTTCTTTTTGTTTTCCTCGACGTATTCGGGAGTGGTGGTGTATTCAACTTTTACCGCTTTCATAATTTGTTCTGTTTAAATTCTGAACAAATATAAATCAAATAACAACATTAAACCAAAAGGCTGAATGTTGTTATTTGATTAAAACGAAATACAAGCAATTCTTATGTTGTAGTTGCCGTGAACTCACAAATAAACAACACCTCCTGTTTCGTCATCCTCGAAAATTTAGTCCTTACTAAATTATTTGGGGATCTCTACGCCAGAAGCGTAAAGCAAAGGATGCAAAGTCTTTTAAACTTCAAAGTTCATCCTTAACGTCGTTGCCCAGTATCTGTCCGAAACACTGTCTAGGCATCTGAGAAGTTTAGGCTTTACGTAGAGATCCCCGTGTATTTTGTAAGGACAAAATCACGAGGATGACGAGTCTTTTTAGTTTAGTTTAAAAAACAAACAAACTGTTTTGTACTGAAATAGGTTGGTAGTTTTGATACTATTTAATAACCACCTTTTTTGTTTGACTTCCACTTTCTGAATCAACTTTTACAAAATAGATTCCATGCAAATTAGTATCAATAGAGGTGGAGCCATCAATATTCTGTTGGTAAACCTGCTGCCCAATAGAGTTGTAAATTGTAACCTCGCATACCTTCAATGTTTCAATATGTAACTTACTGCCACTTGTAAAAATTATTGTTTCGTCAGTTTCAATGTTATCGATACTAACGGTTAATGGTGAAGTAATTATTCCATCGTCTCCAGCTTCTGCGCACCAATTGGTAAAGTTTTGAGGCAGGTTGGTTGGCGATGCAGGTACATATCCAACAGGCCTCGGTTCAGCCCAAGACGGGTTAAGATCTTTATCATCAGTTGGGTTTGATGGCGTGCCTGCAGGACAAAATAAATCACAACCATTGTATTCGTAATACATGCCAGCAGCTCCACCAGATACTTCGTATGTACTAGTACCTGTACTAACAGGGGCAATTATAACGCCACCGCCGCCACCAGCTCCAGTTCCAAGCATTGCACTACATGCATAGTTAGCATATTGGCTCATATCGTATGTTACATTGCCTCCATAGCCACCTTTTGCTGAAAGGTTCAAGTCATTGGCTGTTGTGGCATCAATAAAAATTGTTCCACCAGCACCGCCACCGCCATTGGCCTGCCAAACAATTTCACGTCTGTGATCTTTTCCATTTGATGATATGGTATAGCCGTTTCCTGCAACGTGAGAAGCTGTTATAATATAGATCGCACCTCCTGATGTACCACTTCCTTTATCAAAAAGAGTAACTGCAATTTCTGCTCCAATCTCGTTATCAGTCCATGCGCTACCGCCTCCGCCGCCAAGAAATAACTGGATTCCATCAACTTTAAGGGCATGTCCACCACCGCCTTGTACATCTGTTTTTTCTAATGGAGGGGCAGCATTACAGGGATTTCCCACACCACAATATGAAGGATCATTTACATCACAATCGTAGTTTAGAAGCCAACCGCATCCGCCTAACCCGCCACCGCCACCGTTGGCACCACCGCCACCGGTGGCGGTGGTGCCAACGGTGGCGGTGGCGGGTTAGGCGGATGCGGTTG
>JABSPQ010000093.1 GCA_013214205.1 Flavobacteriales bacterium | reverse complement strand
ACACTCTATATTGATTATTATTTTGCTCATCCATATCATTCTTGGGAAAGAGGGGCTAATGAAAATTTAAATGGGCTAATTAGGCAGTATTTCAGGAAAGGTTCAGACTTTACCAACATTAATGAACAAAGGATTAAAGAAATAGAATTGAAGCTAAATAATAGGCCTAGAAAAAGGTTTGGATATGAAACACCTACATTTGTAATGAATCAATTATTATTTAACCCCAAAGTTGTATTTATTACTTGAATTCAGCCCTATATTGGTAATGAATCAATTATTATTTAACCCAAAAGTTACATTTATTACTTGAATTCAGCTATAGAGTAAACCCCTAAGTACTCTAAATTGAGACATATTTTATACTGATTTATTCAGTAAGGTTTTTAATTTTTTTACTCTATAATTAACACTCAAATACTACAGTCAAAACCCCACCAAACGCGCCAACATCATTCATACATGCTTAATTTAAGGAACATATACCATTCCATGCTTACTTGAAGCTTATTAACTAGTGTTCAAATAATTAATTCCCTGCAATTTTTTAGCATGTATGTTTTTCGTTATATTTACGTATCTATATCTCAATATCATGACAACCATCGTTTCAATATTTCATTCCCTTTTCTTTCAGGTTCTAGCAGAAAGCAAGATTAGAGCACTTAAAAATTTTCATTCCACACTTCGTTCTGTGCCAACATCTTCAGATGCTTATAGAGCGAGCGTTATAAATCTGATATTAAAATGAAAAAGCAATCAAAAAAAACATCCTTTGCCTTTTTATACTCCGATTTATTTGAGGCCACTTTACTTACCGACTATTTACAAAACCAAGAATGCATCTCTGTATGCCATCATTCACAAACGCCGGATGAGCTTATGGTATTACTCGACAGCCAGCAGAAGCCACTAGACGTAATTTTGCTTGACTTAAGTGCCGATCAAATATGCAATTCAGATATAATTAAAACACTTAGAACAAAACATGCTAAAACAGATGTTATAATCACTTCTAGAGATTACAACAACGCATTTATTGGCTATATGTTAAAAAATGGAATTGCGGCCTACCTCCCAAAAAGATTTTCGCCCTCTCAACTAGTCGAAACTATTGAAGAAGTCTCCGAAAAAGGATTCTATTTTATAGAAAAGCAGTTAGAAACGGTAAGAGGACAACTCTCCCCTAACGTACCTCAACCTTTTCCAGACCTCTCCGGAGTTTTATCTGAAAGAGAAATAGAAATTCTGCAGCTGATTTGTAAACAAAAAACTGCCAAAGAAATTGGTCAGCAACTATTTATAGCACCTCGAACCGTAGAGGGGCATAAAAACAATTTATTTGCAAAAACAGGTGCAAAAAATGTAGCTGGCTTGGTGATTTATGCCGTTCAAAACGACCTTATTGTTACAGAAGATATATTATTATGAGTTAAACATTCGGCGAAACAATCTCAATCACCGCTTATTCATTGTCATATTTCGAAGAAAATTAACCGCTAGGTTTTCCGCTAAAGCAATTGCCCTATCGGCGTGTTCGCCACAAAACTGATCGTTGATGTTCTTTCGCCACAGCTCCAGCCATCTCTCAAAATGAAACCGCTCTATTTTGTAGCCAGCTTTCATATCTACCCCTAAATGAATGGCACCTGGTCTGCCGTTGTACACGCGCTTGCCATGCAAAGCACTTTCCCAAAAATCAGTAAGTTTTTCGAAATGCTCCTCCTACATCTCATCATCAAAAAGATGATTACCCAAAATTGGGTTTAGAAGTTCGTCTTCCTTTACTGTTGAGTAAAAAGAAGTGACCATGAGCTTAACTTGTGCCCTATCCTTTATTTCTTGAAGCATTACAACAATAAAATTAAACCAATTTTACTCCATAGCTTTCAAAAAGTTGTTCGAATCAATTTAGATATACTTTGGTAGAAACTCCTTTTTGCCTAACCACATGAGTCCCAGAATGCCCTTTTAGCTCAATTACATTATCATCAGATCCCGAATAAATTAACTGCCCAGTAACATTGTAAACCTCCACAGCCCCACTATTCCCATTCAAATAAATAGTATTCCCAAAACTATAAACAGTATGATGCTTTACTGCTTTGCTTTCTATACCAACACAAAGCGGATACGGAACCATTGCTTCGTTAGGAGTATATGAATAGCCATAGCGATGAAACGTTAAACTAGGCCAGCCATCCTTATGAGTTTGTAAAGTTGCTTGAGCCCATCCGTAATGGATATTGCCGTCTATCTCAAATTTAAATCCGAAAATTCCGTTTTCCCTACCCGAAGAATCTGAGTTTATCCATTTATTTTCACCCTTTGGATAAGCCATAAAATCCGACATGGAAGCAATAAAGGTGTCGTGAGAAGTTGGATTTACCCAACTAGCATCCTCGTTCAAACCCGATCTGTAAGGGAAAATATCATTTACCCCACTACTATTTCCAAGCAATACATTGTTATAATTTCTAATTCCCGAACTGCTATACCCATATACCTTTAAAACCGTGTTGGTATAAGTAGTAGTCAATAAATATCCATTGCTTTCCCGCCATGCAAATACAAAATCGGTTTTTCCGTCATCATTTAAATCCAAATCAAAAGTATTGGTGCCATACACGGTAATGGTTACTTCTGGGTCAAATGCCTTGTCCATACCGAAACAGCCGTAATCTGCCTTTACCTCCAGGCTGGCTACCAACGAACTCGTGGCAACAATAGAATAGGCTGCCAGCTTTTTTAAAAATTCCTTTTGTTTTGATTTATTCATCTCGTTCAGTTTAAAATTCAATGTCATCTATACTACACCAATACTAGCACGCCTCCTTAATTAAAAGTCTTACTAAAAATAAGCTGTAATAAAAAGTAACCTATGTCGTCTTTCTTACATTAACTAGATAGACAACCAATACACCAAGGCGTTTAAATCATTAGAGAATCATAAACAAGCTTTCATGTCAAAGAAAATACTTTCCATAATTGTAATCTTATTATCAATTACCAACGCATTTGCTCAAAACGTAGCACCCTACAAAATAGAGGGAACAGTTTTAAACGAAGCCAACTCTCCAATAGAAATGGGAAACGTAATTGCACTATTTAAAAAAGATTCGTCAATAATAAAAGGTAATTATTTTATAGATGGCACTTATGTACTTGAAGGATTAAGAGCAACCGAGTTCCTACTTAAAATTACAGCCCTCGGCTATACCGAGGCTTACATTGCTGTTGAGAACGAAACAGGATCTGATGTTGTTAAAATTACATCCATTACCATTAAGGCAAATGCAGATTTAGAAGAAGTTGAAATCAAGGCCGACATTCCGATGTTTGAAACCAAGGCTGGTAAAATAATTGTAAATGTTGCCAATACGCTTTTGGCCGAGAGCATGAATGTTGAAGAGGTGCTTAAAAAATCGCCACGTGTAGAAGTAACAGACGGATCGGTAAATATTTTGGGGGTTGGCGGCGCTATTATTTATGTAGACAACAAAAAAGTATCGTACGACATTGCTCAGCAGATTCCTGTAACTGAAATAAAAACCATCGAATTAATTACAAATCCCTCTGCCAAATACGACGCCAACACAAGGGCTGTAGTAAAAATAATCACCAAAAACTTCAATTTGGTAGGCTCCCAACTTACGGTTAGAAACAACCTAACCTATGCCACTTATAAAGATCAATTGTTTTACAATCCCAATATTCTATATCATTTTAAGAAGAAAAAATACTCGTTAATGTTCAGGTACGACGATGAGTTTGGAAATTATCATGGCATGGATGATTTCTATTTATTGAGCGACCAAGGCTACAGCAACAAATCGCAATGGACCTATAACAGCCCAATGAAAAACAATTCGAATTTAACCTTGGGTTCAGAGTTTTATTTCAAAAACGATCAGAGTTTAAGTGCCGAAATATTTTCGTCGCTAAGCGGTGGAACCCCACGTGTAGAAGCCACAACGGTTAAAGATGGCCCGGGACTAATAGCAGAAACCTTCCATACTGCTACACACGAGATCGACAAATCAAAATGGGGGCAGCTTACTGTTAATTACAACAACGACTTAGACAGTTTAGGAAGTTTTCTGTTTCTCGGTTTGGATTTAGGAACATCGTCTGATAATATTTTTATTGACATACTTGATTGGAACGAAACAAAGACAGAACGTGTTGAATCTTCAAGTGATCAAACCTATCAATCTTTGAATTTACAATTAGATTACGCCAAATACTTTAATGAGAACAGAGTAATAGAAACAGGAGGAAAAGCAACTTTTGGCATTAGCGATGTCTCATCATATTCTAAGTCAGAAGACACGGAGTCTCCACTAAAAAATACAGCCTTCGACGTAAAATATAAAGAAAATATTAGTGCTGCCTATGTTCAATTTTCCGATAAATTAAAGAAGAGCTACTTTACCATTGGTTTAAGAGCAGAGTACGCAATGTCATCTAACCAAACAACAGGGTCCGACTCATCAATATTTGATACCTCGCTGTTTCACCTTTTTCCATCAGGTAGTTTTAGCTTTCGAGAAATAATAGACTTTACCTATTCTACAAATATTTACCGACCCAATTACACCTCCTTAGCAAATGCTACCTTATATGTGGGAGGTGAATATTATGTTCAAGGAAACGTAAAATTATTACCAACCTATAACCATTCCTTAGAGTTAACAGCATTAAAAGGCCTTATTTCGCTTAGGTACACACTAGGAATCAACCCTAGGTATGGAGCATCACTTGCATCAAATGATTCATCTAATTACTTCTACGACATTCAATTCAATGCTAAAAGATCAGATTTTTTGTTGCTAGGAAGTTTTAAAAAATGGACATTTAAAAAGGGGAATACATCTCATTGGATTGGGATTATGCACACCAATATTACAGATCTCAACAACGAATCTCCTTTTGGAGCTTTCCCAATGTTTAGGCATTGGACAAGAACAGAGGCTACATTAAGCGATAGATTTAAAGCCGATGTTACTATTAACTATGGTACAATAAGAAAATTTGGAATTCAAGAAACAAACGCCTTCTTTATGTGTGGAGTTGGAATATACTATACCACAAAATCGAAAAAACTAAAGATCAATCTGAACGCACAAAACCTTACCAATCAACAATTCAACTTCAAACAAGTATTCGCTGGCAGTACCGTTACCAACTACGGCATCGACGATTCTAGAATGATCGAGTTAGCCATCACCTACAAAGTAGGTCGTTTAAAAGCTCCTTCATATTCTATAGAATCCGGGCTTGAAGACAGATCTGGGGATCAAGGAAGGTAAACTCGTCAATTCCCCCTGTTACAAATAGTTAATCAAGTCGTCTTTACATCATTAAGAAGTTAAACAAGCAATTTGAACGCTTACAATACTTGAGTGTAATAAAGAGAATCGATTTACCGTTAAATGCTTCATTTGCAATTATCATAAAAACAACCAATGACCAAAAATATCCTCACATCCATTTTATTAGTGCTTCTGTTTTCTAGCGCATTTTCTCAAAACATATCGAGCTATAAAGTGCAGGGAACTGTAGTGGATGAAGCAGATTCCCCAATAGAAATGGGGAACGTGATCGCCCTTTCAAAAAACGATTCTTCGCTTATAAAAGGTAATTTCTTTATGGATGGTAAATTTGAAATAGACAATATAATAGCTGAAGAATTCTTGTTAAAAATTACTTCACTCGGGTATTCCAATATCATTATTTCAATCGAAAACAAAACTGGCCTAAAAGTTATAAATGTGCCAACAATCAAAATTAAATCGGATGCGCTGCTGGAAGAAGTTCAAATCCGAGCCGACATTCCCATGTTTGAAACCAAGGCTGGAAAAATTGTTGTTAACGTGGCAAACACTCTTTTTGCCGAAAGTATGGATGTGGAAGAAATATTAAAAAAATCTCCACGGGTAGATGTACAAGATGGCGCCGTAAACATTATTGGAATTGGAGGAGCAGTAATTTATGTGGACAATAAGCGCGTTTCTTTCGATATAGCTCAACAAATTCCTGTTGCCGAAATAAAAACCATTGAACTCATCACCAGCCATTCAGCTAAGTACGATGCCAGCGCAACTGCCGTGGTTAATATCATCACGAAAAACTTCCACCTCATAGGATCACAGCTCACTTTAAGAAACGACCTAATCTACGCTACCTTCAAAGATCAGCTCTTCGATCATCCAAACTTTTTGTATCATTTTAGGAAAGAAAAATATTCACTAATGCTCAGGTACCGCGACAACCTTGGAAACAATCATAGAGCTAATGAATTCTCGATAGTGAGTGATCAAGGATACTCCAACAATTATATTCAGAATTACAATAACAAAAGAAAATACAAGTCAGAATTTACATTGGGATCAGAGTTTTATTTTAAAAATGATCAAAGCTTAAGTGTCGAATTATATTCAAGTATTTACAAAGCCAACCTGCACCAACATACCCAAACTACCAAAGGTGCCCCTGGCCTTATGGATGAAATTTTGTACACCAATATGGACGAAACCAACAACACCAAATGGGGCCAGCTATCCATCAATTACACCAACGATTTAGATACTTTAGGCGGCTTCTTATTTGCTGGCGCCGACTTTGGGTTATCGTCAAAAATCAGTAATTACGACGTAGTTGACTGGAACGAATTTGGAGCTAACGAGGTAAGTTCTGCACTCGAACGTGATTACGAATACATGAACTTACAACTAGATTACGCAAAGTATTTCAATGAAGACAGGGTGATAGAAACAGGAGCCAAAGCCTCTTTTGCATCCAGTATTAATTTAACCGCCATCTCGTCAAACGACACACGCTCCGAATTAAAAAACGGTACTGCCGATGTTATGTTTAATGAAAATATTACCGCTGTATATTTTCAATTTTCCGATAAAATTAAAAAGAGCTACTACACAATTGGGACAAGAGCCGAGTATGCACAATGGGCAAATTATACCGACGGAGGAGAAACCGAAACATTTGATACTGCACTGTTTCATCTAATTCCATCGGCTACTTTTAGCTTTAGAGAAAAAGTAGATTTTAGCTATTCTACCAGGGTTAACCGACCAAATTATTCCTCTTTAGGTGGCGGCAGAACTTACTTGGGAGCAGATTACTTTACAAAAGGAAATGGCAAACTGATTCCATCATTCATGCATTCGTTTGAAATTTCTGCTTTCGATGGTTTGGTTTCACTCAGACATAATTATGTAAACAATCCATCATGGACTGCAACACTGGCATCAAACGATTCCTTAAATTATTTCTACGATGTTCGATACAATTTTAAAAGCATACGTGATTACATGATAAGTAGCTTTAAAAAATGGACGTTTAAAAAGTGGAACACCTCACATTGGGTTGCTATATATCATGCGGATGTTAGGGATTTCAATTTTGAGCCAGCATATACAATGATTCCTGGATACATGCATTGGACAAGAACAGAGGCAACGCTAAATCAACAGTTAAGGGCAGATGTTACAATGACTTTTCGCACTCAAAGATCAACTGGTTTTAGATCATTTGAGCGTTATTTTCAATTAGGTTGTGGGCTATATTACACAAGCAAGTCAAAAAGATTAAAGACGAATGTAGCGCTCATCAACATCACTAACCAGCAAACAATGATGAGCCAATCACTGGGAGGAACAGGTACTGACAAAGCTTACATGTAAGACAACAGATCCATTCGCTTGTCGGTTACATATAAAATTGGTCGTTTAAAAACGCCATCATATTCTAATAAATCCCTGCAAGAGGATAGAACTTAGAGTTCCTAATTCAAAAAAGATGGCTAAGTTCTAATTTAAATATGTATTACCTTTACTTAAATTTATTAAAAGAATGATACCATCAGATTTTCGAGATTTCTTCATTACAAGTTCTAGCACTATTCAACAGGAGATAGTCTCGTCCTTACTATCATTGTCTT
>JABSPQ010000092.1 GCA_013214205.1 Flavobacteriales bacterium | reverse complement strand
TGCAAAGCTGATTTTGTCCGTTTTAACAACTACTTTTAGAAACCTAAAGTATTACAAACCCAATTTACAGCACGCTTAAATCGCTTCTATTCGCTCCATATTTTAAGTAAATTGGAGGTTATTAGACGAACTGGCGTTATGTGCCATTCAACAAAAATGAAAGACTCAGTTTTATTCTTAATTCTTTTGTGCTTAGGGTTTATAGCCTGCCAACACTCCCCTGCTAGTGAATTGGATAAAGTCAAAAAAGGAATGACTATTTCTGAAGCAATAAAAATCTTTAATCTTGACACCAATCAATTAATTGGCTTCGACGAACCCCCGAAAATTTATAAGGGAATAATAATTCCGAACGAAAACGAAGAAGATATATACTTGTTAATTGAAAGTACTCCATCAGATATATTAAAGAACTTTCTTCCAAGTGGAGAACAGAAAACAAAGGATAAGAGGATTAAGGAAAGACCTATTTACAGCCAATTAAAGGATAAGAAGATAATAGGAATTGCAAGCCGTTCAAGTAATGGAGAATTAAAGGAATTAAAGTTTGAGTAACAGCAAATAGATGATAAGTGCATATATATTTAGTGGATGCATTATTGTTCACTGGAAACTTGCTGCACGAATTAAAGCTCTTATTGAACAAGAGATAGCTAACGGAAATGAGAATGATAATTTCACAAATTGAATTACTCAAACTGGAGTATTTTTAAATTGGAAAATATTTAATATCATTACTGAAATACCAAGTACAGACAATGAAATAGAGAAGTTCAATATATTTCGAAAAGTAGAAAGCACAGCATTTGTTATTATTATTTTATAATATGTGGTAAAAACATTTTCACGTTAGTAAAAACAAACGGCACATAACACCACCTAAACTTCATTTTTGCCCCACAGGGGACAAAACCGTAGTTTAGCTTAAACGTTATCTTCAATTATGATTACAAAACACAAGTTTTATCCAAGTGTATTTCTTCTATTATTCTGTTTGGTAATTTGCCAAACTGCAAGTTCTCAAAACACACCTAAGGAACTGGCTATATTGGAATTTGAAGCATTGAAGACAAAAAGTGATTTGAAATTTGATGAATTACTTATTCCCAAAAGTCAATATTGGGGGATACTTGAAACTATCATGGGAGATTCACCTGAACAAAATAAGATTGATTCTGCATCATTAGAAGTAACAATTAACGAAACACGAAGGATGGCGAAATGGTGTTTTAATAACACGATTGAGAAAGGTGAGTTGCAAGGAATTAATTGGAAAAAAATATCATATGTAGAAATGTACCATGATAAAAGAAAAGATGGTTTGAAAAAACTTGACAATTGGGGCACTATATATATGACTATCGCTTATAAAAAGGAAGACTATTTAATTGAAATTGATTTCATATCACATAATAATAAATGCCTAATGGAGCGTGATATGAAATTCCTTGGTCTGAAAAAGTAAAACTAGAAGATAGTCGAGTAAGCCAGGGGAATTTCACCCCTAACTTCTCACAGAACCGTACGTGAACCTCTCGACTCATACGGCTCTTCGAAGTAGTGATACCATTTTACAGGTATCGGCTGTGTAATTAGCTCATCCTCTTACG
>JABSPQ010000091.1 GCA_013214205.1 Flavobacteriales bacterium | reverse complement strand
CTTATATACCAACAAAAAGAATAATGCTGGAGCCAAACCTTATGACGTAGTGATGCTATTTAAAATATTAATACTCCAACGTTATTATGGTCTAGGAGATAGCCAAGTGGAGTATCAAATACTAGATAGAACTAGTTTTAAAATATTTTTAGGATTAGAAACAGGCGACAAAGTTCCTGATGAAAAAACTGTTTGGAGTTTTTGAGAGCGGATAACCCGAACAGGGTTAGTTGAAGAATTGTTTGAACAATTCACCTCATTCTTAGAAGCACAGGAACTCATATTTAACCAAGGTCAATTGATTGATGCTAGTTTTACTGTAGCCCCACGGCAGCGTAACACAAGGGAAGAAAACAAGAAAATAAAAAATGGAGAGGGCGGTGATTTATGGAATGACGAGCCTAATAAGAAAAAGCACAAAGATATTGATGCCCGTTGGACAAAGAAAAATGGAGAAACTTTCTATGGCTATAAAAATCACGCAAAAGTAGATACCAAAAGTAAATTCATTAACACCTATACTGTAACAGACGCATCAGTTCACGATTCACAAGCCTTAGATGATTTGCTTACAGAAAAGGATAAAGCACAGGATCTGCACGCAGACAGCGCTTACACAGGAGAAGAACAAGAAAAGATTATCCAGAAATATGGCATGAACAATAAAGTACACCAAAGAAAATATCGCAACACACCATTAACCAATAAACAAAAGGCAAGCAACACTAACAAATCGAAAATTCGAGCAAGGGTAGAGCACGTATTTGGTTTCATGGAGCAAAGCATGAATGGTTTGATTTTAAGATCAGTGGGCATTGTAAGAGCAACAGGAATAATAGGGTTAATCAACTTAACCTACAACCTGTTTAGATACAAACAAGTTAAAGAATCAAGATTAAGTCATTGATAGGAAGGTGATTGATGAATCATTATTTCTGAGTTTTATCGTAAAATCAACACGTGATCACTAAATGTATAAAGTCAAAATAAATGCAATATCCCCCAATATGGGGGATAGAGATGGCAAAACAATAGCGTAATATTACTTCGTATTAAAATATAATACAGCAGAGGATTAAATGTGATTTTTAGAACCCACCTTAAGTTGGACAGCTAATAAACGTGTATCTTAGCCTTTCTAACTAAGAACGCCTTTGCGTATTTTGAAAGACTTACTACTTCTTACTCCTCCGTTTACCCAACTAAACACTCCCTATCCTGCTACCGCTTACCTTAAAGGGTTTTTAAATACGAAGGGAATAAGTGCCTTTCAAATGGATTTAGGCATCGAAGTAATTATCGATTTATTCTCGAGGAAAACCTTTACTCAAATCTTTGAAATAGCAGTAGAAAACGAACGAATTGGATCGAAAAATGCAGAAGTTATTTACCTCCAGAAGGATAACTATTTGGATCGATTAGACGAGGTGATTCTATTTCTTCAAGGACAAAACCCAACTTTTGCCGAACAGATTTGCGAAGACCAGTTTCTCCCAAGAGCATCTCGCTTTGATGCATTAGATGAGCAAGATTGGTCGTTTGAATCAATGGACATTCAGGATAAAGCCAAACACATTGCCACGCTCTACATTGAAGATCTTTCTGATTTTATAATTGATTGCATTGATGAAAACTTTGGATTTAGTCGATATGCAGAAAGGTTGGGGGAAAGTGCCAATTCGTTTGATGAACTCAACAACAAACTTATCCTCCCTCCCTCCTTTATAGATGAAATATCTCTTCGCATTCTCTCAGAAAAGATAAAAACTCAACAACCCAAGCTGGTTTGTATTTCGGTTCCTTTTCCAGGGAATTTATACAGTGCTTTTAAGTGTGGTCAATACATCAAAAAACACTTTCCTAAAATCAAAATAGCCATGGGCGGCGGCTTTCCAAACACAGAACTTCGCTCGATGACCGATCCAAGAGTTTTCGACTACTTCGATTTCATCACTTTAGACGATGGCGAACTCCCAATTGAATTATTAGCCAACAGCATTTTAAATCCTTCGGAAAACTCAATTGATTACAAACGAACTTTTGTTCTGGAAGCAGGCAATGTTGTTTACAAAAACGATTCTAAGAAACCAGCATACAAACAGGCCGATATTGGCACACCCGATTATTCTGATTTACTACTCGACAAATATATTTCGGTTATAGAAATTGCCAATCCAATGCACAGCCTGTGGAGCGATGGGCGTTGGAATAAATTAACAATGGCACATGGTTGCTATTGGGGCAAGTGTACTTTCTGCGATATCTCTCTAGATTACATCAAAATCTACGAGCCTATTGCTGTGAAAATCTTGGTAGACAGAATTGAGGAGTTAATTGCACAAACTGGCGAACATGGTTTCCACTTTGTAGATGAAGCAGCACCACCTGCCTTGATGAAGGCAATGGCTCTGGAAATTACCAAACGAAATTTAGAAGTTACTTGGTGGACCAATATTCGATTCGAAAAAAACTTCACCAAAGAACTTTGTTTAATACTCGAAGAATCTGGTTGCATTGCTGTATCTGGCGGACTAGAAGTTGCCTCCGACAGACTCTTAAAACTAATAGACAAAGGCATTACAGTAGAACAAGTAGCTAGGGTAACACAAAACTTTACCTCTTCTAATATTATGGTGCACGCGTACATGATGTACGGCTACCCTACCCAAACAATTCAGGAAACGGTAGACAGTTTAGAAATGGTTCGACAACTTTTTGAAGAAGGCGTGCTACAATCCGGGTTTTGGCATCAATTTGCGTTAACGGCTCACAGCCCAATCGGTTTGAATCCTTCTGCTTATGGCATTACTCCGAAGTATGAAAATATAACCTTTGCCAACAACAATATCGAATTTGAAGATGAAACTGGTATTAATCACGACCAGTTTAGTTTTGGCTTAAAAAAATCGCTTTATAATTTCATGCACGATATGGGTTTTGACTTCCACCTGCAGGAGTGGTTCGATTTTGAAATTCCCGAAACTTCGATTGAACAAAACTTTATTGCGCATTGTTCAGAGAGTCAAAACCAAGAAGCACCTCATAGAAATTGATGAGATAACAGGTTTACAATTAGATAAACATTCTAGTAAAATACTTTCGTCTTTAATCAGTCGTTGTAATTCAACGTTAACAACTCAGTTAAAAACATGAATCAATACTGGCTAAAAGACATGCTTTTTAACCAAAGCAATACTATCTTTATACCATACACTCCAATATAGGTATGAGAAATTTAGCTTTACTTTTTGTTTCCGTCGTTTTATTCAGCTGCACTGCAGAGAAGCCACAAGAGGGGGGCATGCTTACGCCATGTGATTATTACAAGGCATATAGCAATATTTCTAAGGACGAGCGACACATAAAATATTATACGGACGCCGACTTTAAAAACCCATTAACAGGTTGTTATTGTGAGCGTCAGCCTGAGTCGCGACAAGTGCATCACAAGATGCTAATTACTGACGGAGTATATTCAGCAGTTTATAACTTCCAAACGGAAAACGATCCAGCAACGATTACAGCTGGTGGTATAGACACTAACAAATTAGGTATGTTAATTGGTTCAACAATCGTTTATGACAAGGACGTTGAACACCAAGAATGGTTTTACGACGACGGTACGTTGTCTTATTCGGGAGATTCTAAAAACCGTAAAAAGCTAGGGGTTCATAAAGAGTTTAACGAAGCTGGAATATTAATAAAAGAAAGAGATTACAATTACGAAAACCCTATTCCCATTCCTCAGGAATACTACAATCAAGACACCTACGAGAACAGAGTGATGTATGAAAAATCATTTGACGAAAAAGGCATCTTAAAAACTGAAGGAGCGTATTCGAAAGTAACGAATCCCGAACTTGCTGAAAAAATTCCACGTTGGTATAAGGATGGGTTTTCACGATATCACTCCGATGATGGCACAAATACTGTTTGGATTAAAGAAAGTAAACATACTTGGTACAATCAAAGCGGAAAAGTTGACTCTATATCACTCTTTAAAAAAGGGGTAAAACAAGAGAGTAAGTAAAACTCATCTTACCCCTCTCCTATTTACATTAATCAAATTGTCTAATAAAGTGAAGCAAACAATTATAATAATTGCTTTGTGTTTCGCATGCCTGCCGTGCTTTTCACAATCATCCGTTTGGAAAGTTAACGGCAAAGGAACTACGATGTACATTGGTGGAACTATCCATTTATTACGGGCGGAAGATTATCCACTACCCGCAGAGTACGACACAGCCTATGCACATTCGGAAACACTTGTTTTTGAAGTTGACATGGATAAAATGAGTGATCCGGAAAACTCAAAAAAACTGTTGTCGAAAATGATGTTTACAGACGAACAAACTCTTTCGGGCACACTGAAAAATAAGACATACGAGAAATTAAAAACAGCATGCATTAAATTGAATTTACCCATTGAAAAAATGGAACAATTTAAACCCGCTATGGTTATTATGACCATCATGATGATAAAGATGAATCAACTAAACATTTCTTCGGACGGTGTAGATAAATACTATTTTAATAAATCACAAAATGACGAAAAGGAATATCTTTTTCTTGAAACATTAGATGAACAAACTAAAGTTCTTTCCAACATGGGGTCTGGCAATATAGACGAGTTTGTATTGCAATCTCTTAAAGATTACAATACCATGGAAAAGTATTTGCTCGAAATGATTGCTACTTGGCGTGATGGAACGGCGAAAATTATGCTAAAGCAAATTGAAGAAATGAAGAGCGATTATCCCGCTACCTATAAATCTATTTTATTGGACAGGAATAATGCTTGGATGCCTAAAATAGAAGGATTTTTAGACAACGAGCGAGTAGAGTTTATTTTGGTTGGCGCACTCCACTTACATGGTGAAGAAGGCGTGCTAAAACAACTTGAAGATAAAGGATACACTATTGAACAATTAAAGCTATAAACTTTCCATGAACGATCTAACCAAGCTAGACATACCAAAAATACACCCGAAAATTGACGCTAAATCCAAAGAAATTGGATTTACAATGCCTGCTGATTTGCAAACAGGTTCGTTGCTTAAATCGTTGATGACAACTAAACCTAAATCGCGATTTTTAGAGTTGGGTACAGGAATAGGCCTTTCGCTCTGTTGGATGCTTGACGGTATGGACTCGGAATCGCAACTAGTTACAATCGACAACGATCCAAAGCTTTCTGAAATCGCCACCGATTTTTTTAGTGATGACAACAGGTTAGAAATAATTTGTGCAGATGGTACTGAATGGATTAATAACTATGACGGAGCTAAATTTGATTTAATCTTTGCTGACGCTTGGCCAGGAAAATATAGCGAAACAAGTGAAGTGCTGGATTTACTTAATCCAGGTGGTATCTACTTTATAGACGACATGCTGCATCAACCAAACTGGCCAGATGGGCATCAACAAAATGTAGATGATCTTGTAGCATTCTTAGAGGGCAGAGACGATCTTAATCTAACTAAGATGAATTGGTCTACCGGATTGATAATAGCCATTAAAAAGAGCTAATCTACCCTTTTAGACCTTCCTTTATCATCGATATTATTTCACTTCTCTTACTGATTAGATCATCAAGTTGAGACTTTTTCTTGCCTGCTAATCTCACAAGTTTAGTTAAGCCAACAAACTTTTTAAAATCTATCCAGTAATGGTATGCCAAGATACCAGCTATGGGAGAGGCTACTAATAGTGGATAGAACAGAATAGAATCAGCTACTAACATACCGAATACCTTAAACTGAATCAAATAGTAAATAGGAAATAATATGGCTCCAGCTACAATTTTAATAGAGGCTCTAAACTCTATATTTTTCGCCATTTTCCTTGCAACACTTTGAGATAAGTAACTCGGAATAAAATTAGCCGCAACTCCAAGTATATAAATTGGCAAGCCCATCAATAAAATAATTAACCTTGCTATAGCCTTAGATATTGGTGCCGGGCTCTCTATATAACCAACAATTAAATGATCTCTGAGTCCTAATTCTTTTAGCTTCGAAACATAGCCACCTACTTTTTCTTTCAAAGTAATTAGCTTTTCGCTCCCCTCCTCATCAAGTCGGTTTACCATTTCTGTAATTGAAATAGAAAAGTTATATCTATTTTCAAGTTTACTCCTTAATAAATCCCCATCCCTCAGAGATTCATCCATGTAAATCATTTCAATCTGCTCTACCAGTTCATCGTTGTGCTTACTCTTTATATTAATCATTTGCTTACTCAACTTCTCACCAATAAACCGAGTAAGGTTGGTAGTGGCAACATTTGCATTTTTCTTATGCTGTTCTCTGAACTCCTTTAGGCTATATGGTTCCGAAAAATTGATAAAGACACTTTTCCTAAACTTGTTCCAGCTCTCATAATTTATTCCAACAGCAACAATTTGAATATCTAAATTATAATCATTCTCTTTCTCTGCCCCTAAAATAATTCTAGCCGCTCCTTTTTTCATGCTTCGCATTCTGCGTTCTTGAACACAAATTCCTTCTGAAAACATTATAATGGGTTCAAATTTCTTCAACATTTCCGCAGCTCCTTTAAAAGACTCTGCGTTTTTGTGTAGTTGATCGGCTCCTTCTTGAATTCTGTAGGCTGGTAGAATATTCATTTGCCTCATCACAAAATTCTTGACAGGGGTATTAAACATATCGGAACGAGCAATAAAATTCATTTTTCGTCCCAACCAAATTGTTGGAATTACTGGATCCGTAAAAGCATTGGTATGATTGGCAATAAAAATTAACGGTTTGTCTTTAGGAAGTTTATCCGTGTTTTTTGTTTGGACACGATTGAAGTACACTCGGTATACGATTCCGAATGTAACCCTTATTAAGAAATTTAAAAATGACATGTACGCTAGCTTAGGCGAGCAAAATTAAAGCAATTCTTCAATAATTCTTTCTATTGAGTAGCCTTCTGCCTCAGCTTTGTAATTTCTAACCAAGCGATGTCTAAGAATAGGAATAGCAACAGCTTTAACATCCTCAATATCTGGCGAAAACTTACCTTTTACAGCAGCATAACATTTTGCACCAACTATTAGATTTTGTGAAGCTCTAGGACCAGCGCCCCATGATAAGTATTCATTTACCAAGGCAGCTGAATTCGCCGTATTAGGTCGTGTTTTAGAAACAAGGCCTACAGCGTACTCCAAAACATTATCTGGCACAGGAATCCTTCTAATCAGTTTCTGAAAAAACAAAATCTTCTCTCCATCAATGATTTGATTTACGGTAACCTCTTTATCTGAAGTAGTTTCTTGAACAACCGCAATTTCTTCGGCCAAACTTGGATAATCTAACCAGATGTTAAACATAAACCTGTCTAACTGTGCTTCTGGCAAAGGATAAGTACCTTCTTGTTCAATTGGGTTTTGAGTTGCAAGAACAAAAAACGGTGCTCCCAAATCATAAGTTTTACCACCTGTTGTAACAGTTCTTTCCTGCATGGCCTCAAGCAAAGCCGATTGAGTTTTAGGTGGCGTTCTATTAATCTCGTCAGCTAATATAATATTAGCAAAAAGAGGCCCTTTAATAAAAGAGAAATTTCTGTTTTCATCCAATATTTCAGAACCAATAATATCAGAAGGCATTAAATCTGGAGTAAATTGAATCCTGCTATACTTAAGCCCCAATGTATTCGAGATTGTGTTAATCAACAATGTTTTAGCCAAACCAGGAACGCCAATTAGCAAACAATGCCCTCTACTAAAAATGGATATCAAGATCATATCTACAACCTCATCCTGACCTATAATTACTTTTCTTATTTCCTTTTTGAGGTTTGCGCAAGTATCAACAAATTGATCGATCGCTTGAACTTCTGAAATTTTTTGATCTGTTTCCATATACCTTACTTCAACTAGTTTATCCAGTTATAATTGTATTCACAATCTCTAAAATCGTCTATTATTTTTATGAAGACCCCTTTCCCTTTCTTATCAACCCACTTATTCATTTCTTTTTCCTTTTTGTTGCCTTCGCAAGCCATTTTAATTTTTTGATAATCCTCTTTTAAATTGGCTCTGTGTGGGTTTGTTTTTCGGATTAACTTAACTATTCTCACTACTTGTTTTCCATCTGGCGTGGAATACAGCATTGGTTTAGAAACTTCGCCAATTTTTAAAGTAGATATAGCCCCATATATACTTCTATCGATAGCGTTCATTTCGAACATCGTGTTGCCTGTTTGCGCATTAATTACAACACCGCCATTGTGTTTGGTGTCGCCATCGTCGGAAAACAACATGGCCGCTTTCTCAAACGTTATACTGTCAACCGTTGCAATAACCTTAGCGATGCTATCAATTGTTATTTCTGCTTGAGCTAGTTCTTCAATTGCTGGGTTTAATTTTAATAGAATGTGCCGCAAACCAAGTACTTCACCACGTCGTGCTGTAAGTTGTATAAAATGGTATCCGAATTGCGTCTCGAAAACCTCGCTTACCTCGCCAATAGCTAATGTATATGCCATTGCCTCAAACTCCTTAACCATATCACCACGATGAACATTAGTGATTTCTCCACCTTTTGCAGCAGAGACTTGATCTTGCGAATAAGATGCCGCTAAGGTCGACATACTTTCTCCATCTACAACTCTTTTACAAATTATGTTAAGTTTATCCTTTACTTCTTTCTTCCTTTTTTTAGATACTAAAGGGATTTTCACAATATGCGCATACATTACCTCCGAATTTACCAATGGTAAACTGTCTTTGGGAATGCTTTCAAAATATTCTTTAATCTCAAGTGGCGATACTGTAACCCCACCAATAATTTGTTGTTGCATTCTCTGCGCAAGCAATGATTCTCTGAGTGATTCGCCTAGTTCTTCTTTTATTTCGAGGATGGTTTTACCGTAATATTCCTCTAATTTCTCTTCCGAACCAATTTGAGAAATAATGTATCGCATACGGTTTTCTAATTGGCCATTAAGCTCACCATCCGTTATTTCAACACTATCAATTTTTGCTTGGTGAATTAAGAGTTGTTGCAGTATTAACTGTTCGAGTATAGCACACTCTAGATCTTCTATTACTTCCCCGCCTTGGGCTAGCATTTGAGCTTTTTGCTCTTGAACTTCCGAATGAAGGATTATCCCTCCTCCCACTTGAGCAACTACCTGATCAATCACATTGCTTTGCGCAACAGCAATATTTGTAATTTCTACCATTGTAAAAACCAATACCAATATGACCTTTAATGTATTCTTCATTCTAGTTAAAATATTTCAAATTTTTTCTGAGCCTTTGCTTCCAAGTAAACCTGGTGCTCCATGTCGTTAATTAATTTTAATCTACGTTGATTAAGAATTATTCCTTTTATTCTATCCGTAGCTGCACTTAACGGTGTTGTGTTGTCTTTTCGTCTAATTTCTTTTAAATCTACAAATAATACCATTTCATCCTTGTTGGCCTCCACCAATCTATCGTGCCCTAAAGCCCACATAAAATTAACGACATTAACCCCTAGTGTTGCTTCTAAGTCCTCTATTTCCATCCAAAAATCGTCGTCTAAATTAAACGAAACCAAATTTGTGTTACAGAATTTATGAAGAGGAGCGTTATATCCAGAATTTCGCTTTTTTATGAGTTTTCTAAACTGCTTAATATCAACTTCACCTTTAACTAGTTTAATGTAGTTTACTTTAATCAGTTCCGTTTTAATCTTAAAATTATCAAAGTTATTCGCATAAAAAGTATCTATTTCTGCCTGCTGTATAATAGTGTCTAATTTTTGTAACACCAGCTCTCTTTCGTAGATATAGCTAATTAATGAACTGCGATACTTTTCAATTTCCGACTCAATATCTATTTGATCTTCCGAAAGGTTTTCTAATGCATTGTAATAATTCAGCATGTTACTTACCCAATCTTCAATGTACCCTTGCACCATTCTAACACTGTCTTCATGACTAGTGTTTTCTGGAATAATCTCCATTAGATCTTGGTGGTAAAGGAAACTATCATTTACTCTAGCAACTGCATTGGTTTGAAATGCCTTTTCTCTAATCGCGTTATCGCAAGCAACAAACGTAGTTGCTAATACCAAACAAATTGCCAAAACAATTTGTAGAGAACTTAGGCTATGAAATTTAGCGAAATGACTTACAAAGAAATTTCTTTCCTGCATTATTTCCCAATAGATAGTAAGATGTTGTTATCAATGACTACCTCATATTTCTTTTTCAAAGAAGCAACCCATTCATCTTCGAGTTGATTTTGATATTCTGCAGTGATTAGTCCTCTTGCTTCATTTATCGATTTCTGACGCTTTGGCAAAATCTCATAGATAATGGCATATTGAACCTTCTCTCCTTCCTTTACATCCGAGCCAATTCCTTTTTCCCATTTCGATTTAGAAATTGCAACTTCGTCTTCCTTGCTATAGTTTCCTTTTTTAATTTCAACCCCATTGCCATAAGCTCCCAAAACTTTAAAAGCTTCGTCCATGCTCTTTTTCTTAACCAACTTCTTGGTCGTTTTAGCCTCAGCAACACTAGGGCATGTAACAACTATTGCTTTAGCGCTTTCTTCTTTCATGAAGTTATTCTTATTGGCTTCGTAATACTTTTGTAAGCCTAGAGAGTCCTCAACTGCTTTCGTCCACACTTTTGTATCGGTTAATTCAAAAAGCAAAATTCCATCACGATACTCCTTCATTAAAGATCTAAAATCAGGGTATTTACTGGCTAGCATTTTGTCGGCAACATTCATACAAGACTCTTTTACGTAACTATTGTACAACATATTAACCGCTCTTTTAGGCATAAAGTTCTTCGATCTTCTTTGGTGTTTTACAATATATTTGGCAAAATCTTGCTGTGTATAATCTTTACCTCTAAGCGAAAACATTACTCCGTTTAATCCTGCTGCTTTGTCTATGTTCCACTTTCTCTTTGTAAAGCTTTCATCCAATATTTTGTAGAAATCGTTTCTCATAGATAGCTTGTCAACAAACTGAAACTCGGCCAACAAATTGGTCATGTACGAATCTTTAATTTTTCTTGCTCTGTTATCATTAGAAATTTTCTTTTTCAATATGTGTACCACATTGTCATACTCCTCAATTTCTTTCTTTTCCAATCGCTTAATAATGTGCCACCCTATACTGGTTTTAATAGGCTCAGAAATCTCGTTATCTTCTTTAAGAGCAAATGCAGCGTTTTCAAATTCGATGTACATTCTACCAGCCCCAAACATTTTAAGATCTCCTCCTTTTAAAGATGATTTCTTATCGTGAGAATTCTGTTCAGCCATCATAGAAAAATCAGCGCCAGATAATAATTCTGAATGCAGTTTTTTAATTGTAGTTTCTGCCGCCGCTTCCGATCCTGCTTTATCAAATCGAATAAGTATATGCGCCACTCTAATTTTGCCTATACTTGGTCTGCGACCTTCCAAGCGGATAATATGATATCCATATTTAGTTCTGATAGGAGCAACAACGTCACCGTCTTTTTTATAAAATATTGCTTTGCTAAACGGGTAAAACAAATCTGCTGCAGATCTAAAACCGATATTGCCCTTTGAAGCCTTGGTTTCTTCATTATCTGTATTAGCAACGACTAATTCGTCAAAGCTTGTGCCTGCTTTATACTCGGCATAAATGCGATGAATTTTATCGTATAATAGAACCGTATCTGCTGGCGATGCTTTTTGGGGTACCGAAATAAAAATTTGAGAAGCATTGATGTCTACCTTATACATCTCATAAGCCTCTCTTAAATAAGCTTCCTCTTTTTTCTTATCGGTTAGATACGCTGTAGCCAACTGCCTTCTATACCCTTGTAATTCTTTTTTGAAAGCATCTGAAGTATCCATCTTCAACTCTTCAGCTTCTTTAACCTTTAATTTAAAGTTGATGTACAGCTGCAAGTATTCTTGAAGTGCTTGTTCAGTTACATCTTCTGTGTTGTTTTTATAATAAACCCGTTCAAATTCGGCCTTAGTAATTTCCTCGCCTGCAATTTTCAATATAACTGCATCGGAGTTTGTTTCTTGTGCATTGCAAGAGATAATGCTAAATCCTATTAATGCTGTGTAAAATAAATTCTTCATGAAATGAATGATTATTCTGTTTGGGTTATCTACTATAATTTGGTGCTTCTCGGGTAATTGCCACGTCGTGTGGATGCCCTTCGGTTACTTCCGCAGGTGTAATTTTTATAAATTTATCTTTGGCTAATTCGGTAATCGTTTTAGATCCTGTGTAACCCATACCTGCTTTTAAGCCACCCATAAGTTGGTACAGTACTTCCGACAATTCACCTTTATAAGGCACACGTCCAGAAATTCCTTCAGGAACTAATTTTTTCTCGTCTAATTCAAATTCTTGGAAATATCTGTCTTTTGATCCTTTTTGCATGGCCTCTATTGATCCCATACCTCGGTATACTTTGAATTTTCTTCCTTCAAAGATTATTGTCTCACTTGGAGATTCATCCACGCCAGCAAATAGCGACCCTAACATTACAGAACTCGCACCAGCCGCAAGAGCTTTTACAATATCGCCGCTAAATCGAACTCCACCATCTGCAATTACAGGAATTCCGGAACCTTTAAGGGATTTGGTAACATTAAATATGGCTGAAAGCTGAGGAACTCCAATTCCTGCTATAATTCGAGTTGTACAAATAGAACCGGGTCCTATCCCAACCTTAACGGCATCGGAACCACACTCTACCAAAGCCAGGGCGGATTCGCCAGTGGCAATGTTACCCACAACTACATCTAATTCGGGATATTTCTTTTTAACTTCTTTAACAAGGTCCATTACCTTTTTAGAATGCCCATGCGCTGTATCTATTACAACTGCATCTACTTCAGCAGAAATTAATGATGCAATGCGCTCCATAGAATCGGCAGCAATACCAATTGCACCAGCCACTCTTAAACGACCATACTTGTCTTTACAAGAATTCGGATTGTTTTTGATTTTACTTATATCCCGGTAAGTAATCAACCCTTTTAAAGTGTTGTTCTTATCAACTACTGGTAATTTTTCAATCCTATGTTTTTGAAGAATCTCCTCAGCTACCTCTAAACTAGTACCTTCTTTTACCGTAATGATATTTTCGCTGGTCATAACATTTCTGACACTTTGCTCTATGTTTCTTTCAAAACGAAGATCACGACTAGTAATAATCCCAACCAATTTATTGTCGTCGTTTACCACTGGGATACCACCTATTTTGAACTCTTGCATTATTTTTAACGCGTCGCCTACATTAGCATTTTCTGCAAGGGTTATCGGATCTTGAATCATTCCACTTTCGAAACGTTTTACTTTTCGAACTTCCTTTGTTTGAGCTTCTATGCTCATATTTTTATGAAGCACACCTATTCCGCCTTCGCTTGCCGAGGCAATTGCTAAACACCACTCAGTAACAGTGTCCATTGCAGCAGACACAATTGGCGTATTTAATGCAATATTTTTTGTGAACTGCGACTTGATTTGCACATCCATTGGTAGGATGTCTGAATATGCTGGCACTATAAGGACATCATCGTAGGCTAGTCCCTCTTCAAGAAAATCATCTTCGGCTCCCGACATGAACGGATTTGGTTAAAAACTAAGAGGGTAAAACTACCAAAAATATAGCAATTATGAGGTATTATTGCGCTATATAACGCTTATTATTCGATGTAGAACATTGTGACTGTTCCTTTCTGAAGAAATCCAACACCTTCGGCTGATTTGTAATTGATTACATAAACATAAACACCTGTAGCAACCATGTTCCCATTATAGTCTCCTTTCCACTTTTCGTAAGGATCTGTAGATTCAAATATCAATTCGCCCCACCTGTTGAAAATATAGAACAAATAATCGTCGTTGGAGATGTTAGAGGCAATTGGGCCGAAGGTTCTATTTACCTCAATTTTACTGGTAATATTAAAAGCATTTGGCAAAAACAACAAAGGCTGCTGAAACGCACATGCAACATTAGACCGACTAACACCCACTACTCCAAGTTCGTTATTACCGTATTCAATTGCCTCGATGTAATAGCAATATTTACCGTAACTCTGTATGCCATCAGGAACAAGATGCTGGTAATTAGAGGCCGATTGCCCCGACAAATATGCAATTGGCGCATCTTCAAAAACACTATCTACCCCCCAGTACACAGTAAAAGCAGAGATTCCTTCGTTCCACCCCTGATAATTATTCCAATCTAAATCATTTAAAAAATCTTCCTGACCTTCTGCATCAAGCAACATGGTTTGAGCAATATTTGATGTATCTACATTATGACCACAGTTGTTTGTAATAATAATTTGATAGTAATACGTGTATTTCTGAGGTTCGGCGTTCATATCCAAATAAACAAAATTGGAATCCGGCACATCAAAAGAACCCAAAGATTCAAAAACGCCAGTCTCGGGGTCGGTTCTTAAGATTTCGTACTTAGCAACATCGGCACTGGTATCCACATAACACTCCACTTCAATAAAGTCAAACCCATCAACAGAAACCGAACTTATGTAGGCATAATCGGGTTCTTGCGAGTCGGAAAGGGAAATACTGGTACGATTAGAACTAGAAGTAATTACACCATTCGAACCCCTAATAAAATAAGAATAGCTTGCCAGCAAATCAAGACTATCGTGTGTGTATGTTCCGCCACTATTGGTTATTACCGAATCATATATTTCAAAAGCACCACTATCAACACTTAGATAGATGTAATACTTGTCCATCTCGGGCACCGCATTGTCATATCCATTCCAACTTAACGTTGCTTCCTTACTACAAAAGTCTAATTCGGTTTGCAGAAAAATAGTTCTATATACAAAATCGATCCCGCCCACATTATTAAAACTACACGAATCGAACGACCTAACAGAATAGTACTGAGACTGCTCATCAACCTTGGCTGGCAAGTAATAATAAACGTTAACATCCTTATCTACTGTGTCTATCGGAAAAATGTCTCCACCTGCATTATTACTTATTATATACCCATCTATATTGGTCGCTTTGCTAGGATACCACGCAATTACAGCAAAAGGACTTTCATCATCTACTACACTTACGCTATCCACAATTGGCAAATCTGGCTCTAAGGAATAAGAAAAATAATCCTGCTGAGAAATGGATGAAGAAGTACATCCAACTTCACTTGTCGTTTCTATTCGATATTCAATATCGCTACCGCAAGCCATGTTAGTATCGTTATATGTTAACGCATTGGTTGTATCTATTATGTGCCAATCCGATAATTTCGATAAATGGTTAGGCCACCTGCGATACACATAGTATTCGATGGCTCTATCTTGGTTTGCGTTGAGCGAACTCCAAGAGAGAATTGCCACATCCACAATGGACTTCGACAAATAAAGCACTACGGAACTCATCGTATCCGACAAAGTACTAGAATGACTTCCGCCACAACTAATGATGGTTTCTAAATAAAAATAGTATTGTATTGAATCTGTTCTATCTAAACTTAATTGAGCACTTGCTGGAAAAATATTCGCAAGGTTCTTTTTTAGCGAATATGGCCCTTCGAGCGCTACAGCACTGTACAGCTTATAAACCACAAACAAATCGCAAGTATCTGCTGGTGGCGACCATTCAATATTAATCAACGAAATATCTTCAGTTGAAACGCAATTAATTTCCGAAGCAATTAAATTCGAAACACTAAAAGTCAAAAATCCGATTAAGATTACTAAGAATATTTTAATCGATTTTAAATTCATAACTAGGTCAACCTACCACCAGCTCCTGCAAGGTATCTTCGGAAAAGTATTTTTGGGCTAATTCCTGGAGTTCAAGAGGATTGGTTTCATTTATCGTTTTCATTACTCCCGACAAGTAATTACTATTTAAATCGTACAATAATAGTCCTTTATAATAATCGGATGTAGCAAATATACCGTCTGTACTTCGCAATATTTCACCGAATAAATAATTTTTTACTAATTCAAGCTCTTTTGCATCTATTGTTTGCTCCCTCAAACGCTTAAATTCCGAATAAATTTCGTCGAGTGCAATTTGATTATTCTCCACTCCTGTCTCCATTGCAACAACAAAACAGCCACCATTTTTATAAGATTGTAATGCGGAATAGATGCCATATGTTAAACCTTTATCTTCTCTTAAGTTCGACATTAACCTAGAACCAAAATAACCACCAAAAACAGTGTTTAACACTTGAAGCTTGGTATAATCTTCGTGTGTTTTATTAATCATTCTTTTCCCAATCCGAATAGCACATTGCACCGCACCTCTCTTTTTTATGTGCTTTGGTTCTAATTTAGAAAGCAATGGAATCTCTATTTCGGACTGTTCGTCAAGCTCCACACCCCAGTCTACTCCACCAAAATGCCGACCAATTAACTCAACAGAATTTGAACGAATATTACCAGTAAGCATAATTTTACAATTATTAGATCCGTACGTACGCTTGTAAAAATCAAGTAAGTTTTGCCTTGTCAACTCGTCGTAATCTTTTTGCTCAACCTTAAATCCGTATGCATGACTTGAACCAAACACATCTCTATTAAACTCTAAATGAGCCAAAAAGTCAACTTCATCTAACCTTACCAAAAACTTCTGCTTGGCATTTTTTAGTGTAATCTCCAATTCTTTCTCTGGAAACACAGAATCCTTAACTACCTGTTCAATAACAGGAAGCACGCTTTCCAAATGCTTATTAAGACAGTATAACGTAACAACCGCGGTATCCTTAGAGGATTGCGTTCTTAAAAAAGCACCATAATGATCAATCTCATTGGCTATTTCTTCTGAGTTTTTTTCGCTAGTACCTTCATTAAGCATTGAACTGCCAATAGAAGAAACAAGGGCTAGTTTTTCTGAATTATGATTGAGGTCAAAAATAAAATCAATTTTCACTAAATCTTGCTTTTCAGAATGAAAACAATAAACAGGTATACCATTGCTTAATTCTGAACGGTTTGGTTCATTAATTTCTACAGATTCTGGAATTTTGAACGCGGGTGGTGTAATTCTATCTAACATTTCAGTTTGCATAATAATATAAAGTTGAACTATTTTCTTGTCTGAAGATTTCTTTAGCTACTTTACTAATGCTCTCTTTAGTTACATTTAAATACTTCTCCACTTCCCCATTTATATTATCTGCACCCCACATCAACTCGTGAGAACACAAATTCATTGCTTTGTTAAGCAAATTAATCTCCTGAAACACCAACATACTTTCCATCTTATTCTTTACTCTATGCAATTCCTGATCTGTAACAAATTCATTCGTCATTCTTGCCAATTCTTCATCTATTACCTTCTCAGCCTCTTTCATATCACCCCCTTTGTGCAACCTAGCAGTAACCACAAACAATCCGGTGTCGCTATCGGCAGTTATATAAGCATCCACTTCGCTGAACAACGTTTTCTTTTTCAATAATTCTATGTGAAACCGCGACGATCTTCCACCCGATAAAATATCCGACATTAAATCAGTGCTATAGAAGTCATCATTTATCCTTTCGCACATGTGATAGACCTTATAAAATGCATCAACAGGCACATCTCTTTTCACTTCCATGCTTCTAGATTCAGTTTGATCTGGTTCTTTAGTCAAACTTCTCACATATTCATTTCCACGAGGAATTGGGCCGAACCATTTTTCGGATAGTGCTTTAATTTGATCCAAATCGACATTACCCGCCACACAAAGAATTGCATTGTTTGGGCAATAAAACTTATTAAAAAAGCTCTTTACCTCATCCATCGTTGCATCTTCAATGTGCCTAATATCCTCTCCGATGGTTGGCCATTTATATGGATGCTCTTTATAGGCCATTGGGCGAAGCAACAACCAATCATCTCCATAGGGCTGATTAAGGTATCTTTGCTTGTACTCTTCAATAACCACTTGGCGCTGTACTTCCAAGCTTTTTTCGGAGAACACCAAACTTAACATCCTATCAGATTCTAACCAAAAACCCGTTTCTATATTATTTAAAGGTATTGTTAAGTAATAATTAGTTATATCATTGGTTGTAAATGCATTATTATCACCTCCAGCCATCTCTAAAGGCTCGTCATAATCAGCTATATTTACAGAACCACCAAACATTAAATGTTCAAACAAATGTGCAAATCCAGTTCGCTCTGCCTCCTCATCTCTAGCACCCACATCATACAATAAATTCATGGCCACAACTTCTGTGGTTTCATCTTTATGCACGATAACTCTTAGCCCATTTTCGAGCTCGAATTTTTCAAAATCAATCATACTTATATCTATCGGAAGAAAGCGCTATTCTATTTTCCTCGTATTCATTCAATATTTCTTTTATTATTTCTTTGCAAGGTCTAATTTTCTTCATTTGTGCCGACACTTGCCCTATTTCTAGTTCACCTTTGATTAAGTCACCATCGAAAATTCCTTTTTTAGATCTTCCCATAATGCCAATTAACTCCTTTATTTCTTCAACAGAAACGCCTTCTTTTTCCGCTTTTTGCACCTCATTGTAAAAATCATTCTTCATCATCCTTACAGGCGATATGCTTTTTAAAGCCAATGCTGTATCACCTTCTTTACTCTGAATCACCTTTAATTTAAAATTTTCGTGAGCCGATGATTCATCTGAAACAGCAAACGCAGTACCTATCTGGACACCATCGGCACCCAAGCACATTGCAGAGAGCATGCCTTGCCCCGTTCCTATACCACCGGCAGCCATCAAAGGTTTAGAAGTTATTTTTCTAATTGCAGGAATTAAGCACAACGTAGTTGTTTCGTTATGTCCATTGTGCCCACCTGCTTCATAACCTTCTGCTACCAACGCGTCCACACCAGCAGCATCGGATTTTATGGCTTGCTCTTCGCTTGAGATGAGGTGCGCTACAGTAATTCCTTCTTTTTTAAGCATTTTAGTATAAAGCTTAGGGTTTCCAGCGGACGTAAACACAATTTTAACGCCCTCTTGCAAGATTATATCAATTTTGGCATCGACATCTTTACTATAGAGAGGAAGATTAACACCAAAAGGTTTATTTGTGGCAATTTTACATTTTTTTATGTGATGTTTGAACACATCAAGATCCATAGAACCTGAACCTATTAAACCTAAGCAACCAAAATCGCTTACTGCCGAAACTAATTTCCAACCACTGCACCACACCATACCACCCTGAACAACAGGATATTGTATCTGGAAAAGAGGTAATAATGGATTTCCTTCCAATAAATTCGATATAAATAAATGAATAAAACCTTATTCGCGAAACGAAAGTAAGAATTATATCCTATCAAAATCTGGCGATTTTATAGTATAAAAAATTAATTGACCAAATGTTAAATTGTAGTTGTATATACACCTGATTTATCCTATTTTTGACGCCATGCAAAAGTTTTTGATACTATTGGCGCTAGGTTTGTTACCTATGATTAGCTCTGCACAATATAATTCCAGTTTTGGATTTAACGTGGGCGTTGCCAATTACTTAGGCGAAATCGGAGGAACAACGGAAGAAGGCCGCGGTTTTATACATGATCTTAAATTGAATCGGACGCGTTGGAATGCTGGTGGATTTTTCAGATATAAATTCACACCGATAATCGGAACGTCTGTTCATATTGATTATATGCGTGTTTCTGGCGCAGATAGCCTATCGGAATACAATAAGAGACGTGCAAGAAACCTTAGTTTTAGAAACGACATAGTAGAATTGTCTTCGCGAATTGAAATTTATTTCTTTAACATAAATGATATTGGAAGTGCAGGGCGATATGTTATGGACTTTAAGGCATATGGATTTTTAGGTGTAGGCGTATTTTACTCTAACCCTAAAGCGAAATATGAAGGAACGTGGGAAAACCTTCGAGAACTAAAAACTGAAGGACAAACAAGGGAATATGCTAAATTCAACCTTTCCATTCCTCAAGGATTAGGATTTTTCTACACCCATCGTAAAATCCATCGATTTGGCTGGGAGCTAGCGTGGAGAACTACGTTTACAGATTATATTGACGACATCTCTACAGTATTTCTTGGTGATGATGCATTTGTGGATCAATCTACTGCACAGGCGCTTTACTCTAGAACCAGAGAGATAGATAATTTCTATACACAGTTTCCCGATGTAAGTACAAATGATTATTGGATTGGTAATACAGCTGCGAATTCAGAGAATCAATCTGCTCCGCAAAGAGGTGACCCTACCGATAACGATTTCTTTATGACTATGTCTTTCAATTACAGTTATGTATTGAGAGGTAAAAGTAACTTCTACAAGTCGAAATACAATTCTGTATTTAACACAGGAAAAGGTAAGAAAAGAAAAGTTAGAGCTAAGTTCTAAACTGCTTCACCCCTATTTTACTTAAGAATATTACGTTTTGGCGATTGCCGTATTTGACTATTCGTTTACACGAAGAAATTGAAATACTTTACTTAACGGCTTGCGAAATATAATGAATGGCGACACCTTCATATCGTTTACTTTCCAACTTTTATAAACCTCGTAGTTAGATGTCCAATAGTTTTTTAACGAATTATTGCTCACCCCACCAGCCAACATCTTGATTACTATTTTTGGGAGATAAACACATTTTGCGTTGTGTTTGTACATAAAGCGAAGCATCAGTTCGTAGTCTGCTGATATTTTCATATCCAATCTAAAGCCACCATGCTTGTCGTATAGGCTCTTTTTAATATATGTTGCCATGTGCGGCGACATCCACCCTTTTCTAAACGCATCGCGATTAAATTCGCCTGTACGCCAATATCTAATCACCTTATCTTGCGCTTCGGGCTTTACAACAATTAAATCTCCATAAACAATATCGGCCCCCGTTTCTTTATACACTTTAACTATTTCAGAAATACAATCAGGGGAATTAAGCATGTCTTCAGAATTCACCAAGCCAACAATATCGCCCGTACAGTTATCCACGCCCTTGTTCATGGCATCATAAATACCCTTATCTGGCTCGCTAATAACTTTAGCTATTCTTTCCCCATAAGAAGAAATAACCTCCATAGAGCTATCCGTAGAGGCTCCATCGATAATTACATATTCGATATTGGGATAATCTTGACTTAAAACAGAATCTATGGTTTGTTTTATAGATTCGCCATTGTTATAACAGATTGTAACAATTGAGACTTTCATTCAATAACTCGTTGTCTGATTTTAATTGCTGGATTGCCTTGATAGATTCCGTAAGCTTCCATACTACTACTAGCAACAGAGCCAACGGTAAGTACAGAATGGCTTCCACAAGTAACCCCAGCGCAAACTATTGATTTCGCTCCTATCCAAGTTCCTTCTTTAATTACAATTCGTTCTACTATTAAAGCAAAATCGGTTGTTTTATAATTGTGATTCCCGTTCAGGATTAGCGCACCTTGAGAAATGCAGACATTATCCCCAATTTCGACCATAGCAAGAGAATCTATCCAAACAGATTCGCCAATCCAAACATTGTTGCCCAAGCTTAGGTTCCATGGATACTTAATATTAACTGTTGGTTTAATAACAACATTACTGCCCAGCTTAGCACCAAAACATTTAAGGATCCCTACTTTCAATGCGGAAGAGAACACAAACGGATTCCTAAAAAAGAGCGCATTCACAAAAAACCAAAGCGCACGGCCTAAAGGTGTACCAGCAGGTTTATAATCGGAATTATTGTAGGAAGAAAGATCAACTTGTTTGTTTTCCATTAATCAAATTTATGTTTTTAAGAACAATTGTTTGTTCTGTTCTACTTGTTCTTTATCATTAACATAGTCCAAACCTTTCTGATAAGCACTTTTAGCAAGGTTTTGAAATTCTGAATCATCAATTTCTACCAACTCATTTAGCACTTTGGTAAAACTTTCTGGCTCGCTTAACGGCAAATCAAATCCTGTCGACTCTGTATTTAGATTTTTCCATGGCGTTCTATCAGAAATAAGAACGGGTCTGCCAGCCAAAAAAGATTCGAGGATGGTATGACCAAAGTTTTCGCCTAATGTGGGCATAAATAACATATCGTAACTCTTTAAAGTAGCTACCACCTCGCTACCTTCTAAAACCCCTTTGTATGTTACTTTAACATTATCACCCAGTTTGGCAATTTCTTTTTCACACAAACTCCAATACTTCTTGCTGTAAATTGGACCGTATACATCAAAACTAACATCGCCCTTAACGCCTTGGAGTACCTCGAAACAATACTTTAAATTTTTCTCTGGCGAAATTCTGGCAACGCTCACCAGCTTTAACGATTCAGGCTCCTTTAACTTCACATCAAAAGGCGTAATACTATTGGGATCGGATAAATTAGGAGCAACTTTAACTTTGGTATTCTTGCCAATATATTGTTTGATGTCCAGCTTTTCGTCTTCGTTAGTGGCGTGAAAAACAACCTGCTTGTACAAACCTAGCACCTTAGCAATAAACAGAAAAACCTTTTTCTTTAGCGGAAAAACATTAATAGCACCCGCTCCTAGCATCCCCCTACTGGCAACAATAACATTCGATTTGGCATCTCGAAAAATCATTAACGGTAAAATGGAAAAACTAAAGGAATACATCCCATTTACATATGCAAAATCGAAATCTACACCAGCAACCACTTTCTTCATTTGAGTACTATTCAATCTGTCTTTCGAAAAATAATACACTTTTAAACCATCTCCACAATCGTTCCATTCGTTGCTTTTAACTGAGAGATAAGCAACGGTCTCGGTATAATCCGTATCGCGGGTGATTACATAAAAATCAAATTCGGATTTTAAATGCTGAATCAAATGATTGCACGACTTAATTGGCCCACCAGCTTTAAAGCCGGGCACAAACCAATCAACAAAAACCAAAATTTTCTGTTTACTCAATGTTGTTTACTGTCATCCAATTTCCCAATACCACCAAAATCCAAATTCGAGCCCAAGTAACATGCGGATCTTTATTCAAAAACTTGTTCCAAAGTTCATCTACACCATGTTCGTTAAAATAGGCCGTTTGCTTAAGGTGGGTCAATCTTTCTTCGCAATAAGATTTAAGATCTGCCCTCAACCATTTATCCCAAGGAAAAGTAAAACCCATTTTGGGTCTATTTATTATCTCCGATGGTAATAAATCGCCAATGGAATCGGTTAGTAATTTTTTTGGAGAATGGGGCACTTTAAACTTATCGGGCACATTTAATACATATTCCACCAGCTCATGATCGAGAAATGGCACCCTTACTTCTAATGAATGCTGCATGCTCATTTGATCCGTATCTCGCAGCAATACGTGTTGCATGTAAGTTCCAATCTCCGCAATTGAAACCTTACTCAACAGGGGGTAATCATCGTGAATAGATTCAATGATATTTTGATACTCCACTCCTGCTTTAATCAAATCTTTATTGATGAGCCCAGCAATCTGTTTTTCGGAAAGCACTTCACGCGCCAAAGGATAAGCCGATTTGAAATTAATTTCGTCTAAACTCAACAATTCCTTAATCTTCTCAGTTGCAATACTCGATTTAGAACCAGCAACTATAGAGCCAGCTAAACTTCTAAGTCTAGCAGGAATCATGTTGAGCCAAGCATTCGATTCCACTTTTAGCATTCTATTAAAAATGTGATAACCCGCAAATAATTCGTCGCCCCCCAAGCCCGAAAGCGCCATGGTAACACCAGCTTTTTTAGTAGCCTTAGAAACAACAAAAGTGTTTGGTCCGTCACCACTAGGATGATCCATTGCGTCCATAGCAACAGGTAAATCATCCATAAAGTCGTTCAATTTCAAATTGATTTGACAATGATCCGTTTTGAATTTAGCCGCAATTAAATCAGAATATTTTGCCTCGCTAAAGTCCTCTTCATCAAAAACAACCGCGAATGTTTTAACTGGCTTAGAGGAAACCTGACTCATTAAGCCAACGATTATACTCGAATCAATTCCGCCAGATAAAAAGGCGCCATACGAAACATCGGCCATCATTCTTTTCTCTACAGATTGGAATAATTGCTCTTTGATGTCGCCACAAATTGTTTCGTAATTTTCTGTTGATTGATTAACCTCGGGCTTCCAATAACGATTCTCTTTTAACGCACCCGCTTTATAAACTAAATAATGACCAGCTTTTAAACTCTTTACATTTTCGATAATGGTGGCGGGCGAATGCACTGTTTGATATTTTAAATAATCTATCAAACCATCTTTGTTCAATTTTCTTGGCACTAAACCTGACGACAACAATGCTTTTATTTCTGAAGAAAAAACAAGCTGGTTGTTGTGGTAATAGTAGTATAACGGCTTAATTCCAAGGCGATCTCTAGTAACAAAAAGTTCATCGTTTGCCTTGTCGTAAATGGCAAAAGAAAACATCCCATTAAATTTCTTGATGCAATCTATCCCCCATTTTATAAATGCGGCCAGAATAACCTCTGTATCGCTATTGGTTTTGAAAGCGTACTCCGTTAATTCTTTTCGAAGTTGCAAATGATTATACAACTCGCCATTGTATACCAACACAAGGTTTTCGTCGCTGCTTAACATCGGCTGATTGCCAGCATCCGAAAGGTCGATAATTGAAAGCCGACGATGGCCCAAAGCCATTTCTGGTCCAAACCAACTTCCATCATTATCTGGCCCACGGTGAGCCAATGCGGCATTCATATTAGATAATATACTTTCAGCATTATCGGACTTTAATCCGCAAACACCATTAATTCCGCACATTAGATAAACTTTAACATTTGTAATTGAAACGCTGTAACATATCTGATTCCCATATTACTTAGTATTGTTAAATCAATGCACATTGAGATTCCTCTGTTTAGTTTCAACATCCAAGGTAAAACTAAATCAATTCATTCAATAACTTCTTGTTAATTTACCTTACATTCATAGTACATATATATATAGTAGAAGTAAATTATTCAGACCAAATATTATGAGTAACATTTTAGTGACTGGCGGAGCTGGCTTTATTGGAAGTCATTTAGTGAAGAGATTGGTTGAAGAAGGCCACACGGTTAAGGTTATCGATACTTTACTTCGTGGAAACAAAATAGACCGTACTATAAAGAATGATGTTGAATTACACAAGGTCGACATCAGAGACAGGGATCAGGTAATTAGCCTTACCAAAAACTGTGATTATATTTTTCATTTGGCCGCCATTTTAGGTGTTGATGTGGTTGCGGATCATCCTGTTGAAACAATGGAAGTAGAAACCATTGGGATGCAAAATGTGGTTGAAGCCGTTCTTCATAATGGGATTGAAAAAATTGTTTATGCTTCTACAAGTGGCGTTTACGGGCATTCTGCAATTGAGCAAAGCGTTGTAGAGAATATTCAACTCGACCCTAGAACGAGTTATGCAATAGCAAAAAGATACAATGAGATTTATTTGGCTGCCTTGTTTGAAGAAAAGGGCATGCAGTCTACCTCGCTTCGATTTTTTAATGTGTACGGCATTAACCAAGATACGAGAATGGTGACACCTAGATTTTTTGAGCAAGCTTTAGAGGATAAAAACATTACTGTTTATGGAGGCGGCCGACAGACTAGAGATTTTACGTACATAGACGATACCATCAAGGCTTGTATCGACACTTGCATGAAAGTTAAAGGATGTGAAATTTTCAATGTTGCTCACGAGAGCGAACTTAGCATTAAGGATTTAGCAGAAGAGATCGTTAGTGTAACTGGTTCTAAGTCTACAATTTCGCTGATTGAAGCGCCTAAGAAACGCTACGACTACGAAGTAGAGCGCAGAGTTGGCAATTCTGATAAATTATTGAAGGCAACTGGTTATAAACCAGAAACAGGTTTAAGGGATGGTTTAACGGTTGTGTTTAACGATATGATTAAAGGCAATAGTTAGTTTTCGTCTTCACTTAACCGCTCCCACTCCGCCATTTTTATATCAAGTTTCTTTTTAGCCTCTTGATGTTTCCACATCATACCACCTGCCGCTTTTTTGTCGTTGTAAAAGTCTTCAGCATTCATCACAACTTCCATCTTAGAAATTTCTTCTTCGTATTTCTCAATACTTCTTTCTAAGTTCTTAATGGCCTTTCTTCTCTCGTTGCGGTCTTTTCCGCTTCCTTTACTTTCGTTTGACGGAGCCTCTACTTTAGGAGTTTTATTGATTTTTTTCTTACTGCCAATATCCGCCGCCGGCTTATCACTTTCGTAAGATCTAAAAGAATCTACCTCCTTAGAGCTTAAAAATTCTTCAATCGTTCCTAGCTTGTCGTTGATCTGGCCATTATCGAATTCAAAAATCCGATCTACCATACCCGTTAAGAAAGACCTATCGTGAGAAACCAAAATTAAAGTGCCGTCGTAATTGAGTAGAGCTTGTTTTAATACATCTTTGGAAGCAATATCCAAGTGATTGGTAGGCTCATCTAAAATTAACAAGTTAATGGGCTTAAGCATTAGCTTGGCCAACACTAGCCTTGCTTTTTCTCCTCCACTAAGCACGCTTACCTTTTTGTCTACGTCTTCTTCGCCAAATAAAAATGATCCTAACAAACCTCTCATTCTAGAAACGCTTCTCCATTCGCCTGTGGCAACATCATCTATTGTTTCTAAAACAGACATTTTAGGATTAAGCGACTGCTCCGACATTTGAGAATAGTACCCCAATGACACATTGTGCCCAATTTTTAATTCTCCGTCGAAATTTTCTTCGCCAGTAATTAATTTTATCAGGGTAGATTTCCCCATTCCGTTCTTTCCTACAAAGGCAATTCGTTCGCCACGAGCAACCATAAAACTCAGGTCCGACAATATTGTTCTTTCGCCATAAGCTTTGGTCATCCTTTCGGCTGTAATCACCGTATCTCCACTTCTAGGTGCAGGCGGAAATCGGAATTGGATATGAGAAGTATCGACGTCGTCTAATTGAATTCGCTCGATTTTTTCGAGTTGCTTCATTTTACTTTGCGCCTGCTTTGACTTGCTAGCCTTGGCTTTAAATCGAGAAATGAATTTTTCTTGTTGATCAATAAATTTCTGCTGATTAGTGAAAGCTGCCTTTTGCAAATCAATACGTTCCTGACGAAGTTCCAAAAACTTAGTGTAGGGTGCTTTGTAATCGTAAATCTTTTTGCTTACAATTTCGATGGTTCTTTTGGTAAGGTTGTCGAGGAACATTCTATCGTGACTAATCATCACAATTGCACCCTTGTACGTTTTTAGGTAACTCTCGAACCAAAGAATACTTTCAATATCCAAGTGGTTGGTTGGCTCATCTAGCATTAATAAATCAGGTGACAAAAGCAAAAGTTTGCCCAACTCAACCCTCATTTGCCAACCTCCACTAAACTCTTTGATTGGACGTGTAAAATCTTCTGCATTAAAACCAAGACCTTTCAGAATTAACTCTGTTTTGCCTTCCATTTTACCAATATCAAGAAACCCCAAACGTTCGCCTTTCTCCGTAACATCAGTAATGAGCCGCATGTAGGCATCGCTTTCGTAATCGATTCTTTCCTCTAATTCTTTGTTGATTGCCTCAATATCTTCCTCCAGCTGATGGGCTTCCTTAAAAACAGTGAGTAACTCATCCATTACCGTTCTATCGCTCGAAAACTTAATTTCTTGAGCTAGATAGCCAATGGTTTTACCTTCGGGCAAAACGATTCTTCCACCAGAAGGTTCAAGATCCTTAGCCATCACTTTGAGCAAGGTACTCTTCCCTACTCCATTCTTACCCACCAAACCAATCCGGTCCTTTTCACCAATCATGAAGGATATCGAAGTGAATAAATCTACTCCATTGAATTGGATGCTTAAATTAGATATTGAAAACATTCCGCGAAAATAGTAAGGAAAAGCCTTACATCAATACTTATAGGTCAATTTTAACGACCTAATAATAGCTAAATTTGAATATGAGTAAGGAAAAAGAATTCCAATGTGATAAAATGATCATTTCACCGTTGGATCGGCGCAAATATTATCGGGCGCTAGCAAGCCTACATTTGCTTTAATCTCCTTCATTGCATCCAAAGTACCACATTCATCAACTTCGTTATAAACAGGAACTTGTGCTATAGGCACTATAAAAGTAGTAACAGTGTCTATGCCCATAACGCTAACATAAAAAAGGTGTCTTGCGGAAATCCTACCGTAGTAGCATATGTACAGCTGTAGCAATAAGAAGTTTCTTCTTTTTGGCAACTGCTAATTGCAAACAAACCAATAACACCAAAGATTAAGCAGAGCCTTTTCATTACAACTAAGTTAGCTGATTTTCTTCAATCGGTTTTCTACGATTTTTTTTTAAAATTGATCAATAATTGGGTGGCGTCTTTCTTTAATTCTCCAGGCCACATTATTTCTATCGATTTATATGCTCCGGCTAAATTGCATTCAACTATTATTTTGCTTTTTACTGAATCAATTTCCTCAAAAAAGCACTTCCCTTTAATAGAAATACTTCCAGCGCGTATATAAATCCATATCTCACTAGGTAATTTATTTCTTAATAATAGTTACCGTAGTTTTAAGGTCGCTGAATTCAAGTAAGAACCGTTGTCTTGTGGGTATTGAGCAAAATAATCAGGATCTAAATTCATTCCTACCACTTCTGCTTGGCTTTCGCTTGCTACAACCAGTGATGCGCCAACTAAGGAATATGCCTTTATTTTAGATTTTAAATCGATTTTCATGCGAATCTGTTTTTTGCTACTTCTATGAACTTGTAATGTATAAATACATTACACCATATACCAACCTATTCCTTAACCCAAAATAATTTATTTCTAAAACCTTGTTGAATCAAGGCTTTCTATGATGTTTTTATTAAAAAAATACGAGCGTATTGCAATATAATTTAACCTCGTTATGGCTTATTACCAATGATGGCATGAAATTGGTAAATGGTTTTCGGAACAGTTATTAAAAATGAGAAGTGAATAACCCATTCCAATCCCTTTTAGTTCATCTGTTTAATTTGATAGCTTTACATTATTGAGTGTATTAAACACTTGATAGCAATGGTCTGAGACCTTTTAAATTTGAACCAAATATTAAAATGAAAATATTCGCTTTCCTATTGGTATTACTGAGCGCAGAAGCTTATTCTCAAAGCGAAACGCTCGATTTGCTTAAAAACTACAGTTATAAATACAGCAAAACAGACTGGCATTTATTAGAATCTGAAACAGTTAAAAAAAGCTATCGGAAACAATATATGCTTGAACTTAACAAGCTAAACATGAAAACCACACTCGAAATTTTCACGATTGACCATGCATCGAAAAACAAAAATTATCCTGAGCAAAAAAGTGGAGAAATGACTTCTCACGGTGAGCTAGAGAAGTATTACGAGGCCCGTTTAGAGGCAATTGCAGGAGATACCACTTTGTTTGTGGAGAAAATTAAAACAAAAAATTACGAGGATTATAAAATTCTATTATTGGTATCAGGCTCTACATTAACTCCCGAAGATGTTATATACACTGTTTATGCACGAAACGTGATTCATCGTTTTTTTATTGTTGGCGTAACTATCGAACACATCGTGTGCAAATCGTCGGATGATGCAAAAAAATTAATGATCTCTCATTTGAAAAAAATCAAAGTAGACGATAAATAACTTCCTCTCCCTATAACCATTAGCCTGCAAGAGAATCGCTTTACAAGCATAAAGAGTCAAATATGCTTACCTTTGTTAAGAGCTAACCAATTTATCGCGTTCCAATATTTAGAAACAGTTTTGTGCATATGAAATTAGGTATAGTAACAACCATGGCGGAGAAATCTTGGGGAGGAAGCGAAGAGCTATGGTATTTAATTTCAAAAGAACTTTTAGATCGTGGCCATCAGGTAGCCGCATCTGTTTATGATTGGGGCGACGAGCACAAAAAAATCACCAAATTAAAAAGTCTAGGTGCCAATGTTCAATTCAGAAGCAGGCTTCATTATCCACAATTAGGCGGGAGGTTTCTAGGAAAAACACGCCAATTAACCACTGCCTTTTCACAGCTTAAAAAATTCGTGAATAAAGAAAAACCTGATGTAATTCTATTTAGCCAAGGTGCCCCATTTGATCTTTGTGTACCATATTTCTACAAATTTGTATTGTTTCTAAACGAAAAAAACATTCCGTACTTCAGGTACTTATCGTTGAACTCCGAAGATGACGTATTGCCTTTTGATGACATGCTAAAAGAAAGAGAAACCTTTAGTAATGCTGTCACAACTTACTTTGCGTCTTACCGAAACATGCACGTTGCTTCCAGGCAAGTGTGCTTCGACTTTAAAAATGGCCAAGTAATTACTAACCCTGTTACTGTGGAGAGCTTAGACGACTTAGCTTGGTGCGAGGATCCTGTTGTGCAATTTGCGTCTGTTGCCAGGCTAACAACCAAAGTAAAAGGCCAGGGGATACTGCTTCAGATATTGTCGGAAGATAAATGGAAGAAAAGAAACTGGCATTTAAACATTTTTGGAACCGGACCAGATAAAGAGTATCTAGAAGAATTAATGAAATTTTATGAACTAACCGACAAAGTTACCTTTCATGGCTTTTCGGATGGAATAAGAAATGGAATTTGGAAAGACAATCATGTGCTTTTAATGCCTTCCTACATGGAGGGTTGTCCTATTTCCCTATACGATGCCATGCTATGCAACCGTGTAGCAGTGGTATCTGATGTTGGCGGAAGCGGTGAAATTGTTGAAGATAACATCTCTGGATTTATTGCCTCCTGCCCTTCTCCCATACATTTTGGAGAAGCAATGGAAAGACTTTGGGAAAGAAAGGGTGAATTAAAAGAAATTGGGAATTTGGCAAAAAAAAGAGCGCTGGAGTACATTAATTTTTCTCCTGAAAAGAATATTGTTAACGAAATTTTAGAGTGTTTTGATAATAGGTAGAGGATTAGTTGCTAAGTCGCTTAAGTCCTTTGCAAAGCGCGACGACATTTTAATATTTGCATCAGGAGTATCTAACTCCTCTGATACTGATAGCAACAATTACGAACGAGAAGAAAAACTTTTGCTCGATCAACAACATACGGAAGCTACCCTCGTGTATTTCAGCACTTGCAGTATTTTCGACGAGGACGTAAACAAAACGCACTATGTGGTGCATAAGCAAAAAATGGAAAAGTTGATTGAACAAAAGTTCAGCAACTATCTAATTTTAAGACTCCCTAGCTTGATTGGAAAAACTGATAATCCTAATACGATTTTCAACTTTCTAAGCAATTCAATTAAAAACCAAACGAATTTTAATGTGCATAAACATGCATATAGATACTTTGTTGACGTGGATGATTTAGAGCCTATTCTGAATTTATTATTTAACAAAAGAATCTCAAATGAGACCATCAATATTGCTTTTGACAATATTGGCATCGTTGACATGGTTAATAAAATAGGTAGGCAATTAGACGTTGAACCCATCTACAATTTGGTAAACCGTGGTTCTGATTTCGAAATAAATACTTCCAAATTCGATTATTTACAAATTGATGATCAAACCGAGTTTCAAAGTAAAAACATAAACAACCTGATTGAGAAGTATATTAGCCAGTATACGGATCACATCAAAAACTTAGGGAGTAATATTGAAAATGTTACTTTTAGGTTTATTCAAAATCAACTTTAAATGGATCTAAGTTCACTTTTTTTACCCGCAGACCTACTGAATCACTTCACTACCATAAAAGTTTTAGAATT
>JABSPQ010000090.1 GCA_013214205.1 Flavobacteriales bacterium | reverse complement strand
ATTCTTTCTAACTTGACTCTTTTTATGACTACATTTTAAACAGCCATAATCAGCCTTCCACTTCATCTCGGATAGATATTCTTTGCAATCTAGGTCAGTTTTAAAGCGTTCAGCAAACTCTAGAAGGTTTTGCCCTTGAAACAAGTTCATTATTCATTGATTTTAGTGACGATAAAGATATTAGTTTATCTACTTACCTCTGAAGATTTAAGCAATTAAATTAACAAGTGTTAAACACTAAAAATGTCGTGATACCGACAACACGTATTTTTATTTATAATGTTGTTTAACAATCTCTAGCGCCAATCTTATCGGCAGAAGAATTTGCACCAGAAATTAAAATGATTACCAATGAGAGTAAGAGCGCAGAAATGCCAAACTGTTTAAGCCACATTATTAACGGCTGTTTAAATCCCAGTTGTATTCTAAGTACCTCACTTTGGATTTTTCACTGATCCCCAACTCCGTATGTTTCATAATAAACTCAACCAAGGTGCCATCTTTCTCAAAATCCGATTTATACCATTCAAAGATTTTTGATACCCATATCATCGATTTTCCTCCTGTTAAATTGTTGTTAGAGCTATTAATAAAAACAATTGTTTGATGATGTAATTGTTCTTCTAATTTGGCAACGCCGTACGCCTCATTCCTAAGTTTAGGGCACGATACAGCTGCACAGTTTATTGCAAAATGAATGCGTGGTTCGTTAAAAACTGGTCTGATTTTTTTGTGTTCAATATCGTTTAGCGACAACATTTCATCGCCCACTTTCACAATTTTTAAGTCCCACGCCTTACCTCCATTTATTTTCATAATGGAAGTAACTGGATAATGATCTAATATTAAATTAAGGGTGGCGGCGTTGTATAAATTGATCCAGTAACACAAACTGGAATCTCTTTCCCATTGAGATGTTGGGAAATTGTTGCTCATAAAATCTAAGTAGGACTCTAATCTTTCCTTTTCGGCAGATAGACCTTTGTAAAACACGTTACCTTTGATATCAACAAACCTTCCAAGAAGCGCATTATAAGCATAAAATTGCTTGGTTGCTTGTGAAGGTGTAGCCGGATTATTCTCGCCTGCAAATAGCCCATTGCTCAAAAATAAAACGACAAATAATATTAGAAAAACAACCCCTTTATGGCGCTTCATAGTTTAAAGTGATATATTTTGTTGTAACATTTCCTTCAACGTCTTTAGCTGTAAAGTACAAATAGAAGGTTAACAATGATTGAACTTCTGGCACAACCATATATTGAGTGTAAGTATAACTCATGCCATTAATAAAACCATATTCTACATCGGGAAAACCATTGATGCTCGCTTCGTAAAAGTCTCCAATCTTCACATCGTAAGTTGCTAAATCCTCGTTGTCAGAAAAATATGTCAATACCGCTATGGTATCACCCGCACTGTATGTATCACCATCCATGGGCGAAAGGATATCGATTACCGGATTTGTTTCATCCTTGCTACAACCAACTATACTAAAAACCAGTGCCACTATGGCAACAACATGTCTCCACTTTCTCATCTCTCAAGTTTTGGTGAAAATAATACATTCTCAATATTAGGCATCTAATCTGCTGAAAAACAGAACAACCATAACTGTTTATACGAACGACATTCGAAGATTATTCAATCAATATTACCACCTGGGTTTAATCCACTAGGCACGCTGCTAGGTATTTCCTTGTCGTAGCTTTCATCAGTAAGCGTGCCAAGAAACGAGATTAAATCATCTATTTGAGCATCGGTTAAATTCAATGGCACCACATGCACATCAAGATGGGATTCCGCTACATTTGGATTTTCCGATACGCCGCGGTTGTAAAATTGTAATGCTTCTTTCAAAGTTTTATACATGCCACCATGTGTATAGGGAGCCGTTAATTCAATATTTCGCAAAGTGGGCGTTCTAAACTTATACAAATTGTCGGCACCCATATCGGGGTAGTTGCCATCGGGATTATCCTTAGCACCATGCACCGTAAGTTTATAATCGGAAAACATTGGCCCTTTATGACAATGCGCACAGTTAGTTCCATCAAAAAACAAAATTAGCCCCTCTTTTTCATTGTCGCTTAGCACTTCTAAGTTGCCTTCCACATATTGATCAAATCTGCTGTTGCTACTTACAATCGTCCGTTCGAAAGTAGCTATGGCTTTGCCAATATTTTCTTTTGAAACGATGGGATCGAAAGGGAATGCCTCTTCAAACAAGGTAACATACTCAGTAATTAATTTTATGCGAGCCACCACACTGTCCAAAGCATCTGAACCGGAGTAAGCATCTCCAGCCATCTCATTAAAAGAAGTAGGCGGTCCCAATGCTTGGTGCTCCAAACTCTCCATTCTCGAATCCCAAAACATAGGTGCCGTTTCAGGTTCAATCAAGTCTTGGTATCTGCGCAAACCATTATAAGCAGTATTAATAATTGTAGGCGAATTGCGGCCTACCCTTCCTATTCTACCTCCCGAACCATCAATTCTTTCGGGGCCAAGACCTGCTGCTCCTACACCAAAAGAAAGACCTGATCCATCGGTATATCCAAAATCAGGGTGATGGCATGATGCGCATGCTACATCTTTTTCGCCAGATAATATGGGATCCCAAAACAACATTTTACCCAATGCTATTTTCTCGTCAGATACCTGATTATCTACAGGAAATGTCACAGGCGGCAGCACCGAAAACTCTATTCCTAATGCAGAGATTTGGTCATCTAAAGCCGCCGTAAATTCAGGATCTTCAGAGCAACCAGCCAAGCCGATTACCCCAAAACAAACCAATGTATAACAAACAACTTTAGAATTCATCCCAAACAATTTTACATATCGTCGTAATGCAACATCAATTTGTCGCTAGCAGTTTTACCTTCTGCATCAGTTACTTTAAAATGTAAATAAAACATCATCACTCCGGGTAAAGTATCTGGAACTGTAATGGTTTCTGAAAAACTATGTGACATCCCAGAAATATTGTCTGTAAAATCTTGGTGAAACCCTTCTACATGTTCTCCATCTATGTCTCCAATCATAACTTCGTAAGAAGCCAAATCTTGATCGTCGGCAAAAGTTGCAGTAACTTTAAACGATTCATCTGGTACATAATGTGTATGTTCATTTGGAGCTGATATCGTTATCGTTGGATCCTCTTCATCTTTGTTACATCCTACTATTGTTGATGCCATTACCAACATTGCTAAAGCTATTATTTTATGTGTTCTCATTGTTTGTTAAATTTAAATTAAAATATTTATAGCGATCTTTAAACCGCCTCTCATTGTGTTTTGATACCCACTCACATTCCTGTAAACAGGAATTTTTAATGAAACAGGGATCGATATTTTCTTATTCACCGAAATCATTACACCAGCACCAGCAATTGCTTGATAGTAGCCTGTATGTAGTATTTCGCTATTATTATATTTCTGTGATTGAAGTAATTCTCCTTCTACAGATGCTGAAAAATTCCAGTTTATTTTCTTCGAATTGGTCGAATCGGCTAACTCCCTTCCGAAGTGTTTTAGAAAAGAAATCTCTCCTCCTAAAAAATCACCGTAATCCATTCCCGATTTTGAAGTGGTTGTTAGTTTATACATAACACCCGCGTTTAAGGTAGCCGTTGCCCACTTTTTCTTAAACATTACCCCCATTATTGGGTCGGTTGAATTGCTGCTCGAAACCATTAAAGAACCGACTTCACCTCCCCTAGACGACGACAATGAAAGTTCTGCACCAAACATTGCAGAAAGGCCAATGCCCTTTTTGTTGTTTTGGTAAAACTGAAAGTTGTTAAGGATGGTTAAATCGCCCAACAACCAACTGCCCTTACTAAAGGTTTTGCTGCTATTATCACCAATAATATCCACAACCGACATGTAATAAGCTTGCTGAACCGATAACGAAAACCTGTTCATCAATCCATAAGTAACATTTAGGGCACCAAACATCAATCGCTGTTTTTCGACAATTGTATAGTCTCCCATCCCGATTCCTATTAAATCGCTAGAAGAGAAACTTTTGTATGTCCGAAATTCAGAGAGTGATTGAATGAGCCACTGCCCCTTTTTTAATGTGAGTGCGCTATTTGATGAATTGAGCGATACAGACACAGCCCCACCAGATCCATGATCGGCGTATACTGTATGCGAAGACAATACCCAACAAATCAACAAAGCAGCACACCTGCTTACTTTTGTCAATTGATTATTCATTAGTGAAAAACTGAATTTTTAGCGTTCTAAAATCAGCTTTTAGGAGGTCGGAATAAATCTGGAGAATTCAAGAATTCATAAAGATTGATGTAAAACTCACTGCAATCTATGCTTGTAATTTTTACAGGCGACATGCTAACTTCTTTAACCCAGCCAGGTTGTAAGTCTTCCAACTCTATTTTTGATGGTGCGTTGGAATTTACTTTTTCTTCTTCGGCTACCTTTTGTAGCTGCATCGATAAATGACATTTACCGTTGCATTGCATTTTAGGTTTTTTGTTGTTGATGCAAAGTACCTTAGAGATGTAATCGTAGTTAAGAATATAATCGGCAAAAGGAAGTGCAGGCCTAATAACAGACGCTACAAAAATGAAAACAAATGAAAAGGCGATTACTTTCCGCATGTCACAAATGTATCAAATATTGAATATGAACACCTATCCTCGCTTGCGAAAAGCCTCTATATAATCAACAGTTGAGGGCTACAAAAAGTGTACATCAAGGTAAGCTACACCAGTTGAATTAAATACTAACCAAAGCGCTTATTATTTCGTCGGCTAAAATACTGCCATGCGATGCATTGTAAATTGCTTTGCCTTTATGCACTACAATTGCTTGCGGAGAAGCATGATAAACATTGAGTTGTTCGGCAATTTTATTAGAGATAGCTCTATAGGCAATCAAATCTAAATGGTAAACCTTTGCATCAACCCCTTCAGGCCATTCGCTTTCCAAACGCGATTTTGCCATACTACTGATTGAACATGAAATGCTGTGCTTAAAAATTACTATTGGCTCAGTTGTATCTTCTTTTAAAATTTCGGATAAAAGTTCTTCCGATTCTAAATTGATCCAGTTAATGTTGGTTGCCGTTTTACTACTTCCAAAAAGTCCCATGATATTGAAATATTAATTTGATGTAAAATTATCTATTCTACGTCAATTTATTTGTCAGGTTTGCGACATAGCCAACAATACATCTACATTTCGTAGACACCACAGTAATTCAACGGATTGTAAACATTCGTTCCAATATTAACCGAGCACATTGTAAACTTATATGCTAAGTTTATGAATTCTTACGACAACAAACCTTCTAAAAGCAAAAACCGTTCGGTTGCGAATACAGTTGGTCAAAAGAAAAGTGTAGGTAAAGGAAGGTGTTGCGATAGAGGATAATAGGGCTAAAACTCTATTGCAGAAAAAGTCGATACCGGCTGATATAAATAACACTCATGCTCAACACACTGGCCATACTCACATCCCGATTCAAAGAACTCTTAAAATCAGCGGTGCAATTAACTTAAACACCTCAGGACTAGCAACTCTTCTTAGTTCAACAAGGCAAGTTCATGTTGATTCAATGATAGGACATGGATCTACATTCTCTTTTTCTACTGCCAAAGAGATGCTTTCGTACATAGACCAACAAGACATTTTTCTGGGAAACGACCTAAACCCTGCTGGAATCCGTGAAAAAATGACGTTAAAAGTTGCTGATTTAGCCACTTTACAAAATGCGGTATCTAATATTGTTGCAAAGGCAGTTCTTACAGCTAATAGAGTTGCATTGCTTAATGAAGTAGGCGAAGATATCGATCTTCTATCAAAGCTACTTAATGAAGTATCGTTAGCTAGCATGGCCGGCATACCGACCTTAAGATTAATGCGCGTTTTCGCTGCAAATATTGGAGTACGGGATTTAGCTAGCTTAAAAGCTAGTATAGCTGCTCAAAAAAAAATACTTCGAGGTGAAATCTCTGGCGGTTCAGATGTAATTGGTGCCCATTCACCCCAAATGGTTAATCATTCAGTTTTTTTCATCATCGCTAACTCCAATAAAGGAAATAATGTTCAATACGTAGATTTTAAAAAGCTAATTAGGCCTGATACTACTTTCGCTTCAGATATTACAAAAAGTGTAGCTAACAATATGCTAAGTAAAATTGATGTTGCGACTAAAGTAGGTATTCTAATCGCTGCGAGTCCGCTTGATTACACACCTCAATTTTCAGCCTACACGCCAGACCGAATTACATTGGAGAAGAATAGAAAGCAGGCCGTTGCTGATATAATAGCAGCAGACCAACCTGTGGCTGCTGTTAAAGCTGCTGCCATAATAGCTGCGGCAGCGCCAAATGATGTAACAAAACTCTCCGATTTTATTGATAAACTTGAGGCATCATGTTCTATCGAGAACAAGCTATGTTCTGATGCATAAACCGCTGGAGCACCCAATAAACAAGATAGTAAAGCAGCCCAAAAAGCTTCTAAAGAAATGACCGCTTTGATAAGAGACTTTCAAACCTAGGGGCCAAAACTTTCTGGTAAAAAATCAAGTACATTGGCTCCATCAACCATGTCGGAAGATGACATATTGATTGCTGGCGATCAAACTGCAGAAACTCAAGCAACTTTAATACGCTATGAGTCAACGAACAATATACCAGTTTCTGGTACTCAAATATCAACAATGCATCAAAAAATAATTCATAATATTGTATGGATAGTACTTAAGGATAACGTTACTTACACCAAAAGTGGAGGCTCGCCTACATTAACTGGAGGAAAAGTTACAAGTTCCTTTCCAACAAGCGATACTGCTATTCCGGCAGACCCAGTTATTGGAATTGCTAATGGTCTTAGGTATGGTCCTTTGCAATAATTGACCTATTAAAAAAATTACTTTATTTAAATATGAAAAACTTAACCAAGCTCTATGAACTTTTAGATTTCGAATACAATTCGGATTATTGGTACGATCAAATGAGAGGTGAAATAGGTACAAAAACTGAGAATCTAAATGAAAATGAGATAATAAATTTAAGCTCTGATTGTCTAAAATTATCTTGTTCAGCACAAATTAACCTTGCGGAGGCAAATCTATTTGTTGAAAAAAACAAGGCGTTTAAAATCTTGTTGCAATTGGTAAAATCACCTTTCTCATCAGTAGGTTCAGCAAATTCACTTTTAGAACTTGGCTATTCATGGGACTCAAAAAGTTCCATTCTTGATGACCTTACTCGACATTTAAAAAATGCTGAATCAAGGGAAATATACTCTATAGAGTTTCTTATAAAAAGGCTTCCTAATTAATTGTCAAATTGAGTATAACAATTAAATCCTTCTTGGTTTTTAAGGTTATATAAAACTGATGAATCGAGGGAGCTTTAAATACAACCAATAGATTTCGAACCATCAGGATATCAAAATACAACCTTGCTCCCCACCCTAATCTTTATTAATTTACAGATATAAACCATCACCCCAAATCAATGAGTTTCCTTAGTGCCGAATGGAGAAAATTAGCAATGACCAACTATACTGTTGCTCCCGAAGTATTGGCTAAATATGTGCCCTTTGGTACAGAGCTAGATTTATGGGAAAGCAAATGCTATGTGAGTTTGGTTGGTTTTATGTTTCTCAATACAAAGCTAATGGGACTTAGTATTCCTTTTCATTCCGATTTTGAAGAGGTAAACCTTCGGTTTTATGTAAAACGATTTGATGGCACCGAATGGAAACGAGGTGTTGTTTTTATTAAAGAAATAGTAAGAAAACCTGCGCTTACATTTATTGCCAATGTGGTTTACAACGAAAATTACGAAACATTGGCAATGCGCCACGAAATAACAGAACACAGCCAGAACAGGACAGTTGAGTATGGGTGGAAAAAAAACAACCGTTGGAACAGTATTAAAGTTTATACCGATTTAGAAGCAACAGAAATAGCTGCTGGTAGCGAAGCCGAATTTATTACCGAACATTATTGGGGCTATGCACATGTTGATAGCAATAGTTGTAACGAATACGAAGTAACACACCCGAAGTGGAAACAATACAAGGTAATGGATTACGAAATAGACGTTGATTTTGGTGCGGTGTATGGCAAGGAGTTCGAATCATTGAACAACCAAGCCCCCTCTTCTGTTTTTCTTGCGGAAGGTTCTGAAATTACTGTTGAAGGCAAAACCAAACTAACTTAAAAATTCAGATAGTTACAAATAACAGAATTGGAGAATCTCTTTGTTGGGTAGCATATTGTTACTAATTTAAAGTTCCCTTAAACGAATCAATTGAAAGTGGCCGAGATTAAAGATTCAATAATTGATGAACTCCTTATCGAGAGTAAAAACAACGTAAGTTATCTTGTACCATTACTTGCCCGTTTTGCAGGAGTATGTGCCACAAGCAACCAAAATCAGATTAAACATTACACAGGGTTAATTAGTCAAGTTTGTTTGATTTGGGAAACCGAACACCCAGAAGTAGAAGGAATTAGAATGCTTAACGAAGGCATGGCTAACTATTACCTTGCCAGGTTTAAAGCTGTTATTGAACCGTGTCGTAAAGCGTTATGCATCTTAGAAAACTCCACTTATACAGATTTATATGGTGTGGGCTTAATGGTATATGGAGCAGCCCATAGAAGCTTAGGAGAACTAGATACTGCTGTTGAATATTTGTTAAAAGGAACCGAAAACATAAGCTTGGCAAGTGAATTGGCCATTTACCATTGCTATTGTTTTTATCAATTGGCAGAAATAAATGTTCACATCAAAGACTTTGAAACTGCAGAAAAAAATTACAACAGAGCAATTGAAATTTCGGAAGATTTAAATCTTACCTCTGGTCTGTTTAGAGCTTACAATGGAATTGCCAATTTATATTTGGCTACAAAAGACTTAGAAAAATGCAAACAGTATCTCGACTTGTCACTTTCTATTAGCAACCTTAGCAGCGCCGAAAAAGGAAGAAGCTATTGTGATCTCGGGATTTATTATTTCGAAAAAGGAGATTGCCAAAATTCGGAAACCACTTTACGCAAAAGCTATCAACTCCGTATTGATTCATCTCTAAGAGATGCTGCATCAACCAGTTTACTTAACTTGGCTAAAACGCAATTGGCATCCGGTCAAGTTAATGAAGCGCTGGTTTCTTTAGAAGAAGCTTTAGAAATTTGCTTAGAATTTCAATCGAAATCAAAGATGTTGCTCTGCTACCATTTACTTGCTAAAACCTACGACAAACTGGGCGAATGGGAAAAATCTACAATCGCGTTTAAGGAATACGACGAATTGCAAAATGAATTAACCACTAAGCAACTTCAAAATATTTACAAGCTCAAAAACGAACAGATCGAAAAACAAAAGGCGCTTGTTGAAAAAGCTCACAGAGAAATTACCGACAGCATAGCTTATGCCAAACGAATTCAAAGTGCCATTCTCCCTCCCAACAGAATTGTTAAAGACTATTTAAATAATTCGTTCGTATTGTACAAGCCCAAGGATGTAGTGGCAGGCGATTTTTATTGGATGCATAAATCAAATAACAAAGTGCTTTTTGCTGCCGCAGATTGCACTGGGCATGGTGTTCCCGGCGCATTGGTATCTGTAGTTTGCAACAACGCATTAAACCGATCTGTTAGAGAATACTCACTAACAGATCCTGCAAAAATATTGGATAAAACGCGGGAAATTGTAATTGAGGAATTCGACAAATCCGACGAGGAAGTAAAAGACGGCATGGACATTGCGCTGTGCTCTATTGATGGTTTTACCCTCTCGTATGCTGGTGCAAACAACCCGCTTTGGATTGTGATAAATGGTGAAGTATTGGAAACCAAGGCCGACAAGCAACCTATCGGAAAGTACGCTACAAATCAGCCCTTTACATCTCACCAATTTGACTTACAAAAGGGAGATACAATCTATCTTTTCTCCGACGGATACCCTGATCAGTTCGGTGGCCCAAAAGGAAAGAAGTACAAATCTCGAAATTTCAAATCATTTCTAATTTCAATCCAAAATGAGTCGATGGACAAACAACACGATTTACTCCTAAAGGAATTCGAATCGTGGAAAGGCAATTTGGAACAAATCGACGATGTATGCGTGATTGGTGTTAGAGTATAATAATTGGGGGAGTGGATTCATTATCCGCAAAATCTAATTCGTGGAATTACTCCAAATATCAATATGTTTCGGTTGTAGCATTTTAACGTATTTACCTCACATTTTATGCTTACACCTATAGAGGTTAATCAATCTATTCAGGGATTAACTGCAACCCCAAATGGTTACCTGCGTATCTAGCAAGATGGACCAAGGAGAGTTAACAAATCAGGAAAAACACATCTACCCAAAACGGGTTGAGATCTTGTTTTCAAACTCCATTACAGCTATTGTGGTAAACATCGTTCTCGCCACACTTTTACTCTATAAATTTTGGGATTTACCTTACTCACCTTTCATTATAGAATGGTATGTAGTCTTTATATTGCTTATGATATTTAGGTCTGCTCTTCTTTATGTATTTAATGACTCATGTTACGCAGTTATAAATGATAAATTTACATATGGATGTTGAAAACTTATTGCAGATTTATCAGGAGGGCTTAATGGCCAGTTCTTTTCAGGTAACGTGTACAGGGTTATCAGATATTACAGACAATGTAATAAGT
>JABSPQ010000009.1 GCA_013214205.1 Flavobacteriales bacterium | reverse complement strand
GACGTAAATTATATCAAGCAAGCTGGACCTTGGATGAAAGTTAGTCTTCTAATTACAGCGGTTAATAATAAAAATCTTGATATTGTAAAACTACTTCTAGACAATGAATCAGTTGTTAACTGGAAAGACGGATTTAAAACTTCCGCAATCTTATACGCAGCGAACACAGGAAGTCTTGAAATGGTTAAATTGTTATTAGAAAATGGAGCAGACATTAATGATAATGACGGACAAGGAAACACAGTCCTGACTGCTGCGCAAGAAAGTAAAAACAAAGACTTAATTGCTTTTATTGAAGAGAGTACAAAAGTCAAAAAATAAAAGGTGCTAACATTCTGTAATATTGCATTTGGGTTGCGAGCTGTTTTAAGTACTTGAAAATTTGGTCAGTTAATGCCATAATTTTTGTTAGTAGTTTTTAAGTTAATTGTTAGCAAGTTGCATCCTTGCTTTGGGCTTGGTAAGGGTTTGCTTATTTGCAATTGTTTAGCTTGGGAAAGCTCACAAAAATTATTACTTTTAAGCTATTAATAAACTAAGCAAACGCAACATACAGTGGCGTTAGCCACAATTAAGAAAATATGAATAAAAGTCTAGTAATAGTTTTTTTGAGTATCCTAACAGTTAATGGATTTTCTCAAACTTCAAAAACGAATGAGCAAGCAAAGATAATTATACCATTTCACCTTTTTGATGGTTTTATACTAATTGATGCAGAAATTAATGAATTGAAAGGAAAGTTTCTTCTTGACACAGCATCTCCATTTGACTTCTTTCTTAATCATGAGAAAATACCTCTAGATACAACTAATATAATTGGAGAAGGTGCTGCAGGTTCTGGACAAAAAATTGTCGTTCATAAAAGTAACGAGCATCTTTCGATAAAGATTGAGGGTTTTTCAGATACCATTATTAAAAATGAAAATATTCACACAAAATTAAATTTTGTTGCAGAATTTATTGGTTTAAATATAATTGGATTCGTAGGCTATGGCTTTTTAAAGGACTACGAATTTTCTATAAATTATGATAAACAGATTTTAACATTACAGCGAATAGATGAAAAAGGAAACACTCTTAGAAGTGAACAAACAACATTTTTAGGCAAAAAAACTACCATTGATTTTCAAAATAATAATGAAATCAACATACCTGAAGTTGTAGTACAAATTTGTGGCCAAAACATACCTGCATTCTTTGATACAGGAAGTCAAGGTGGCATTAGAATATCTGAACGACAAAAAGATTCGTTATTACTTAAAAATTGCATTAATGAAACGAAGGGAATTCATTATGGAATAAAAAAAGATTCAATAACTACTATTCAGTTTCATAATATCTCGATACAAGAAAATAATTTTGGTAGATTAAATAATTTGCTTCTCACAAAAGGAGACTCACAGTTGACATTAGGATACAGCTTTCTCAAAAATTATATCTCTGTATGGAATTATAAAAAGAAAACTATTCAACTAATAGAAACGAATAAGTAAAAGTGGCTAACAATCTGTTATATTGCATTTTGGTCACAAGCAGTTATCACTTTTTGACAAGTTGGTAAGTTAGTGCCATTCATTTTGTAGGTAGTTACTTAAAAGTTTTGCAAGTTGCATCCTTGCTTCGGACAGTGAGCCAATTAATTATCTGATTTTTAATTGCTCATAGAAACATCTACAAAATTTCATTACTTTGGCGCTATTAAACAACTGT
>JABSPQ010000089.1 GCA_013214205.1 Flavobacteriales bacterium | reverse complement strand
CTTCTAACGACCTGGGTGCGGATAGCAAACAAATTACTACGATCTATAAAAAAAGATGGAAAGTAGAAGAGTATCATAAGTCGATCCAATCCAATACGTGCTTTGCAAAATCACCATCAAGAACCACCACTACACAAAAAAACCATTTTATAGCTTCTATCGGAGCTTTCAATCGGTTTGAATTGATTAAAATGAGGAAGGGTAAAAACCATTTTTGCCTAAAACGCTACATAAATATTATGGCAATGAAAAAAGCAACAACCGAAGTACAACAGTTATTAACACCCAATTTAGCAAAAGTCGCTTAACGATGCGTAACATGAGTTATTAAGAGATTATTTCGAAATGCATTATTTCTTTGCAATAATATTAGTAGAATCGAGGTTGAGGAGTGAGATTGTTTTAATTTTCGGGACTAGAAAATAATGAGATGAGGATAGGATTTTATTTGTTGTTGATTGCAACAATGTTGGGAGCATGCGGCACCGAAAAAGGAGGCGAGCATAAGGAGGTAGATTATGATGTGATCGTGGTTGGTGCAGGTGCGGCTGGTATGTATGCCGCTTGCCATTTAGATAAGCAGGGTGTTGATGTTAAAATTTTAGAGGCAACATCTACTCACGGCGGTAGAGTACAGTGTAATAGAACTTTTAGCGATGGCTTTATAGAGTATGGACCTGAGGAGGTTTATTCATCACCAGATTTTCCAACGCCTTTACGAATTTCTTATTTGGTTTGGATGAAACGCGATGCAAGCGAGGAAGGAATTGACAGCAACACATGCAAGGTAGTAGGTGATAGCGTTTTATTTGGCAACGAGTTTTGGGATTTGTTGCCCGATAGTGGGCAATATACGGTGGATATTTATAGAGATTTGTGGAATTGGGATTCTACTCAAATCCATGCGTTTTCTTTGGGCTACAGCTATGCCGATGTATCTTTTATAAAGGATGGCAAAATAACTGTAAAGGCCGATGACGATAGTTATGTGCAGTCGCAGGAATGGATGCGAGGCGCTTACGCAAAACACAGAGTTAGACACCAATTACACTGCAATTTTACAAATGAATGGGCTAGATTCTGGCAGTTACCTGTGGTACATGCTTAACACTACCATAGCTGGTAATAGTGCTACTTCGTTAAACAGGTTGTATAGCAATTATGGCATTAGCCATTGGGGCGATGGGGGAGCTACACTTTTTACATCGACATGCCTTACAAGGATATAATGGACAGTCTGTATTTTCAAAAATTGCACGACGAGAAAAAAATCATCTATGATGCACCGGTAAAGAAGATTGATTATTCTGGCGATTTGATTGAAATTACGGATGAAGAAGGGAAAATATATACGGCTAATAAAGTAGTGGTAACTGTTTCCGTTGAAGTATTGAAAAGTGAAACAATTGAATTTGTTCCTGCTTTGCCTCAAAAAAAAGATAGATGCTTACAATGGTATGGCAATGGATTCGGGATGGAGAATGTATCTGAAATTTAAAGAGGTTTTTTGGGAAAACACTGGCTACACCGATTTAATTACGATTGGTTATGGTGGTAAATACTGGGTGCCGTCGGAATTTAGAAAGGAGGGCGCTACGGATAACAAGGTATTGACTTGCTATATTATGGGAGACAATGCTACTTATTTTAATAGGCCAGATATTGATATGGAGGATCAATTGCTTAAGGAATTGGATGTTGTTTTTGGCGACAATTTGGCTACGGATAATTTTGAAGGGATGATGTATATGGACTATGCACAGAATCCTTATATAAGAGGGGCGTATACGTATGCCACGCAAGGCATGTATCCCAAGGAAGGACTTACTTACCCAAAACTCATTGGCCAGTCTGTAAACGGTAAATTGTTTTCGGTGGCGAAGGAACCAATGTTGCTCATAACGCAACGGTTTTTGGCGCAATGGAAAGTGGCTTGAGATGCGCGGAGGAAGTCTTAAAGACTAAGTTTTAAATGTGAAGTGTTAAGTCTTGTGGGATCATAGTTAACACTTCAAACTTAACATTTTACACTTGAATTATTTAAATCCTTGTATAAGAACAGTTGTCGAATTATTAAACGGTAGGGGATTGCTAGAGTTCGGATGTTGGATGTTTAATATCATAGAGCCATCGGGTAGGAAGATGGAACCTGTTGTTTCTGAACCTCTAGGTGCTACAGCAAAACGAAGTAGGTCGTCCACAGTTGGGTTTTCGATGCTTATGTCGAGGAAGTAGAGTTCGTTGTATCTCCAACCCCTTTTTTCTGCATTGGCATCAACTCTTTCTCTGTTGTAGCCAATAACGTCTTCGCTAATTACCAGATAGGTTTTGTCGCCAATAGTAACCGATGTGTTGCAATCGGGGCTTGAGAAAACATCATCGGAATTGCTGAATTTACCTCCTTCAAGATACGGACGCATTTTATTTGTTGCGGGATCAAATTCTAAAATTCGTCCGAAAGGGTCGTCGTAGCCATCGGTTGTAGCTAGTTTTTCTTTCACATATTTAGGCACGCTTCCGCCTTTTGCGATGGATTCGTCCCAATTAAAATTGTCGTTACCGGTTTCCGATATGTATAATTTACCATTAATCTCTTCCACCCATTCTTGTTGGATAAACATACTTGCACCCAACTCAATTGCTTTGTCGTTGGCAGCAATCAACGAATTGGTGTCCATAGGTAACGTAATCCAAGTTCCTGTTTCGCCATCTTCCGATTGCTTGTAGGCGAACAATTGTCCATCCGAATAATCGAATGGTGTAACTGTTTCGAATTTATAGAAAGCTCCAGGAGCCTCATCGTCTGTTAAGTATACCGTTTTGCCATCCTTGGTGCAAAGTGCATCTTCGTGCACAAAACGTCCCATTTTATAATGCTTGGTAATTGCCTTGCGTGTAATGGGATCAACTTCTACAATGTAGCCCATGTTTTGCCAAATAGGTCGACCATTTACCCATGTGGTATCGCGCATGCCTCTGCCTTTATAATAGATAGAATCTGTGTAGGTATAAGCGGTTTCTTCGCAGGTTAAAATGGTTCCGTAAGGGGTAAGGCTTCCTCCGCAATTGGTATTGGTGCCACCAACGGTACTAAAATCTACATGGTTAAAGTCGCTTGTGATTTCCCATTTACCATCAATTAATTCGATGTCGAAAATAGTAGCACCGCCACCATCTCCTAAATTGTCATCAGCTGTCCACGTTTCGTGAGAGATATAAACTTTCCCTTTAGTTTTAGGCGAATCAGGATCTGGAATAAATACGCTGGTATCGTGCTGCCCTTTAGAAGGAAACTTTTTACCATCTGCACGAGTTACCATGCTTGTTTCTGCTTGAAACAACACTGTATAAGTGAAGCCTTCGGGCAAAAGTAAATCGGTGGTCTCAAAATTAGAGGCGATCGATTTGAACGGTACGCTCTCTTTAACTTCTACTGTTTCCTTCTCTTTATTTTCGGCTCCTGCGCATGAAAACAACATGAGTCCGATAAAATATAATCCTAAATGCTTCACTTGGTAATTTTGATGTGAAGTTAGTTAATGGGGAAGGGTTATGCAATATCAAACTGCGTTAGTGTCGGCCGATATAAATTTATGCTTGTATTTATTGAAGAGCCATTTTAGCAATAGGGTAACGCCTACCATCATTACCAAGCCAACACCATATTCTAACCACCACTGAATTTCTGCAAATTCTTCTGCAGTAAGTACTGTTTTGTCTCCTTTTTGTTTAAGTCCCCAAAAGTTTTTAAGTCCCTTTTTCTCGAAGTAGGCGTTCATCCAATATTGCGCTAGTACTGTTGCGTTCCACGCTACTGCAAGTACTATTACTTCTTTACCTATGGTGCCAGAAACCTTTTTTGCTTTAGAGGAAACGGATTCCAATGATGGCATTTTTTGATTTTTAGCCCAATCAACTGTTTTGTCTGCCATTGGCTTCGCCTTTTCCGCAGCTTGTTGTGCTGCTGCTTGCATTTTGGGAATGCCTTCTTTTTTTACGTATTCGAGTGCTTCTTCTCCTTTGGCTTTTAGCTTATTAGCGTTCTCTTCGCTAAATATTTTTTTGAATGAACTCATTTCTAACTTTACAATTAAGTCTTAAATGTAAAGTTTTATGTCTTAAAGAAGAAGCTTTGAGTAATGAAGCGCTACAATTAGTTTAAATAAACTTTTCGGCTAAAGGTGGTGTTTTCAGAACTTACTCTTACAACGTAAATACCTCGTTGCTTTAATTTAATTTGTGTGGTTCCGTTGAGTTTGGTATTGTACACTTTCTGACCCATTATATTGAAAACAATTGCTGTGCACCTGCCCGACCCAGAGGACGGGTTTGCCTGTATTGTAATTGTTTTGCCATTTGCTCTGATGATAGGCTTTTGGGTTTCAGTTTTCGAAATTCCGACGATTTTACTGCAATCGTTGCTAAATACTGCCGATGCATCTTTGCTGTCGGTCCAGTTTTCGGTTGCCCACGTAGAATCGTCTACAGAGATGCATTTAAGATTGGGATTGTCTACAAGTATTACATCCATGTTTATGTTGTTGCCATTTCGGAGGTCTAAACTTGTAAGAAAATTTTTATTGCATTCTAGCATAGTTAATAGGGAATTGCTAGAAATGTCTAAACTGGTTAGTTCGTTGTTATGACAAAAAAGATTGGCTAGTTCTGGATTGTTAGAGACGTTTAATTCTGCGAGCTTATTTGAGAAGCATTCTAAATATTCGAGAGATGTACAGCTTGCAATATCCAATTTTTCAATTGAATTGGCTCTGCAATTAAGAAATAGCAAACCGGGGTTATTGGTAAGTAGGATGGAGTCGATAAAGTTTTCTTTACAATTTATATATTCCACGTTAGGCATTTGCTCAATACCATCTAGGTTGTAAATTTTTTTGCTTAACATAAATAAACTGCCGTCGAATGTGGCAGCTTCAAGAGAGTCAATCTCGCCGTCGTCGTTGGTGTTTATTGTGGGATTATTAAGTAAGTAGCTATTAAATTTAGAGTCTGGAAAACTTGGTGTTTGAGCGGCTGAGATGAATGGGAGGAGAAGAAGGATAAGTAAAGCTCGTTTCATAATTCGTTAGGTTGTAGATGGTTCAAATTTAAATTATTTATTGGTGATTCCTTCTTCGTCTACCTCATCAATTACAGTAGCAACTGCGCTGGTAATCTTTTTGAGCTTGTTTTTTAATTGATTATTTGAATCACCGGGATTGTTGAGTACAACAAGGTCTATGTCTTCCGAAAAACGTTCTATTATTTGATAGCACTTGGATAGGGCGGTTCCTCCTTTAAAAACGGTTTCCGAAGCTATTTTACTATTAAATATGGTATATAATGCAATTGTTACCCAGTAATCCTTTTCTACATATATTTCTGCGATGTTCATTTGCTGAGCCGTAAATTGTACGGCTTGCTGAAACAGTTTTGGGTTTTCGTGTAAGATCATTCGATGTTCCATTTTTCGGTGGCAGACAATACTTTGCTGGCACCGCGTATTTGATATTTAGTTATGGGGTTAAGTGAATTTAATAGAGAAGTAGTATTGATGTTTTCGTTTTCTTCGTTAAGCAAGGCCCCTAACAAAGCTCTTGTTGCAGGAGGGTACCTTTGTGCTAATCTGATTAGTGTGTTTTTTTTGTCGAGATCTAGCTCTTTTAAAATAGCGAGCAATCGCATGCAAACCAGATATATTTTGGTGTCGGGTATTTTTTTAATGTAGCGTATAGCATCTAGTATTTGGAGTAAGGGAATATTGTTTTTGGTGATTGTGTTCTTTTGCTTTACAATGGATATTGTGTAACGCTCTCGTTGTAACTTAGGCCTAACTTGGTTTTTTCCTATTTGAATTGTATTGCTAATCTGGGAGGTTAACCCCAATTGATAATATATGCTAGTTCCTGTAAGATAACCGATGGTTTTTCCACCTGCCTCTAATAAGTCTTTAACTATTTGGTATTGATTAGGCTGTAATGTTCCGAATACGGTGCCCTTAGCTTTGTAAAATTTCCCTTTAAAGAGCTTGGTTATCTTTCCTGAAACGGCCATTCTGTTTAAAGCTTTAATGATGGCTTCTTTTTTATGCACCTTGGTAGTAAGGTCGGTATAGGTGAACACATACCCTTTAGGTAGTCTGTTTATTGTATCATTAATATAATCAGTAGTTTCATGTAATTGTTGAATTACAAATGCAGTAAAAATGTCCAGTTTGTTAGTTAAAAAACTGGACAAATATTAAGATGTTGAGTGTGGTTGTAAGGAGAGGGTTTTGATTTATTTCAAATAAACCTTCTTGGTTTTGCTTTTCCCTTCTGCAGTTATTCGTACTAAATAGATTCCGCTTTGTAAAGTGATAGAGGTGGAGCCTTTCATGTTTTCTTGGTGAACTTGCTGCCCTGTTAAGTTGAAAATACTAACAGCTCCTTTTCCCTTTATGTTGATTGTTTTTCGGTAAGCAGTTATAGTGGTTTTATCTCTATGCTCATCGCGGATTCCAAGTGTACAATCTGTGCTTATAATTACATTGCTATCTATAGTGTATTGGGCCACCCATGGATCTGGAGTTGTTATCCAGTTTTCCTTTGCCCACGTTGTGTCATCAACCGAAACACAAGTTAAAGAATTACACCCCCATGTTGTTAAATCCAAATTTTCAAGGTTTCCGTTTCTTAAATCAATATTAGTCATGCTGTGGCAATTTATGGAATGTAAATAGGTTAATGAAGTGTTGTTAGATAGGTCTAGGTTAGTCATGTTGTTACCCCAGCAGCCAACACTTTCTAAAAGTAAGTTGTCCGAAAAATTAAATTCTTCAATGGAATTGGCGGCACAGCCAACGCTTTCGAGTAAAGCGTTGTTGGTTGTGTTTAGGCTAGTAAGGTTATTAAATGAAATGCCAATATCAATAAGGCTTGTATTGGTGCTAATGTCAATAGAGGTTAAAACGTTTTGTCCGAGTTCTAAGGATACCATTGAATCTAAGCCCGACACATTGATGTACTTGAGTTCATTTGCATATATAGAAATATATTTGATTAATGAATTCGAAGAAAAATCCATGCTGTCGAGTTTGCCACCCCTTGATTCGAAATTTGTTAATGCTAAATTTTTAGAAAGGTCTATGTTAGTTATCGAATTATAACCGCATCTGAGGCTTGTAAGTGCAATATTGGTTGATACGTCTAAGTTGATAAAATTATTCTTTTTACACCAAATCATATATAGGTTTGGGTTGTTCGTTACATCAATAGATTCTAAAAGGTTGTCTTCGCACCAAAGAGACGTTAAATTAGAAATGGTGCCGAGGTTTAATGTTGTTAACTCATTGTTTTCACAATAAAGCGTTTCTAATTCTGTATTAGCAGAAACATCCAAAGAGGTTATTTGGTTGTTTCCACAATCCAACCAAGTGATTGAAGTGAAGCTTTCAATACCGGTTAAATCGGCTATGCTATCGTAGGTAACTACAATTTTACCTGTAAAACTATTGGCTTCGCTTTCCTGAATTTCGTCATCTCCGTTGGTGTTTAGCGATGTGTAGTTAACCAAATACGATTTAAAATTTGCATCGGGAATGGAAACGTTTTGCGCAAATCCAATTACCGGAAGTAATAGAAACAGGAATATGATTTTTTTCAAGGTGGTAGATTTATACGCTAAAGTTAATGAGTTAAGATTGATAAATGCTAATTGCCAGCGGTTTCTGTAATAGAGATTCAATCCAATTAAGAGACTTATTGTTCTTAATAAATTCGTGATAAATGCATGATTGTACTACGGAAACCCATTTTGGGTAAGTTGGCATCAAATTCTATGTGGATGGTGTAAACATCACATTATGAAAATTGAAAAAGCAAAAAATAGCGCAAGGTTAATTACAGGTAGAGTAGGGTACGATATATACCGAGACCATTATTTAATGGAAGTAAGTTTCGAAACCCGACCAAAAGCTTTTGCGATGGTTAAGGTTCACGATAAATCTTTGGAAAGTAAATCGGCTGCCTAACTTAGGCTAGTTTAAATGCACTTTTGTTGAAGAGTTTATTCCGTTAGCAGTAACCTTTACCAGATAAATTCCTTGGTGTCCTCTCATATCTAATCTGGTAATTGCACCTTTAGTAGTGCCAGTATAAACCTGTTTACCCGTTAAATCGTATATATTAACAACGGCACCCTTGCCTTTGCTATTAATGCGAACTTCTTGGCCGTAACTATAAACTTTTGCCTGCTCAGTGTCTTTAGTTTCAATTCCCACAAGTCCTTCTGCAAAAATTCTCATATCGGGTTCGGTATTATAGGCGTAGGCAGTAAGTTTCGCTTTTAATTTTTGCGTTTGAGTTCCCGCACCTATAATTGAGAACTGAACCCAACCATAATGTACGTTGCCATCAATCATAAATTTAAGGCCAATATATTTCTCCGTTTGCCCGGTAATTCCCCAAGAAGAACCGCTCCAGGTAGAACTCGAATAAAAGGAGTAATCTTGTTTTTGGCTATTACTCACCTCATAACTTCGCCCGCGCCATTCGCCAAACCACAAGCCACCAATAGAGTTGTTACCGGCAATAAAGTTTTTGTTCGAGCCAATTTCACCATTTTTATTAATGGCAGCGATAGTCGAAAAACCTCCTGTTGTCATAACGGCATTGGAACCACTGGCTTCCATATTTGCAATAAAACTAACATAGGCCGTAGCGCCAATCCAAAAATACGAGGAGGTAAGTCCGCCTGCGCTAGACTCTATATTTAAGTATGTAGTAGAAACAGATGCGGATAGTTTGAAGTCGGTAATGCCATCGTTATTTGAATCCAAATCAAAAACAGCGTCTAAAATGTCGACGTCAACAGTTTCGTTAATTATGGTGGCACTAGCAATAGTAGAAGTGGCCATTAGGGCAATTGCGGCGGTAGAATATGCTTTTAGCTTATGGCTAATTTGTTGGTTTGTTTTCATGCTCTTCTACTCTTTAATTATTTTGAACGATTGCTTCTCCTTACCAATAATCAGATTTACAAAGTATAGACCCGATTGATAATTGGAAAGATCCAAGATTACCTCTGTGGTGTTTTGATAATTGTTCTGTGATATCACCTGTCCTTTTCCATTAATTAATCGAATGTTTACATTGTTGTAATCTTTGTCTAATTGTACTGCAACATAATCGGTGGCAGGGTTGGGGTATGGGGTGATGGAATTGAAATTACCTGCCAATTCATTTACGTCTGTTACGGCATAGCAAGTAAGGTTAGTTTTTGTGGCAGGGATGTCGTCATTTAGCTTGTCGGCTAAAAAGGTGTAGCACTATTCGGCACTGTCTTACACGGTAATGTAAACATTGCCAACTGTACCAGTAATGGCATAACCTGGATCGGAGAGCCGTTTGTTATTTGCGTGTAGCCAATTGATGGCAGGGATAAAGTTTTTGTCGAATGCTTTGCCCAGCGTATTCATGTTGCTCTCCTTGTTAGATATAATGAATAAGTAAGGATTGGTAAGCTTAAGGAAATCAGAATTTAACGGGCCATACAAATGGTGTGCAGTTTTGCGAACATGGGCGCGTACTAAATCGGGGTGATCTGCCATAAAGCGCTCCATCGACGATTTACCTTCGTCGCCGCCAGTAGTGTATACAAAACCATTGTATTCCATTCTAAAAGCGAGGCTATTTTAATTGACATCTGTAGAACCATGAAAATCTTTGGCGTGCACATTGTAGATAAAGAAATTAACCTCTTCAATAGTAAATTCGTCTTCATAATCGAACATTTTGTTGTCCCACTCAACGGTAGTGCTATCAATAATTCCTTCGGTTTCCAAAACTGCTCTTCCTTCGGTGTGGTCTCCGTGGCCATGCGATGCCACCAGATAATCGAGATGATAAATTCCGTTTCGTTGAAGAAAAGGCAGCACCACTAAATTGAACGGATCTTCTTTACCGGTGTCTATCAGCATTGTTTTTCCATTCGGAAATATTACCAATGCAGCATCTCCAGAGCCAACCGAAAAGTTGACAATCTGCAATTCGCCAGCCATACTTTTCTCCGTTCCAATAGCAAATGCAATGGCCAGGCAGATAAGCGTTCCTATTATTCGGATGTTGTTTTTTATAGAATTAAAAGTTCTGTATTGTGTTCTGTAAAAGATGTTTGTGGATTAAAACTAAGCAATTTTGTCTAGAAAATTTAACTGATTTTATTGCGAAATAATCTTGCTTAATTACGATGAAAGCCTTGTAGACCTTGGAGTAGGAGAGTAAACTCGTTTACTTGAAAAGCTGATTTAAAACTGCTTCGTTTTTTGTTTCGATTGATTTAAAAATCTCACTTTGGAATTTCTCAAATCCACTTTTATCTCTGCTGCTGGTTATTTTACCTTTTTCGAGCAGGTGAATAAAATCGCACAAATTGGTGAGCGTTTCTATAATGTGTGAAGTGACAATAATTGTTTTCCCCCTTTCTTTAAGCTGCAGGAGGATAGAGCGAATGATTCTGCAAGTTTCTATGTCGAGCCCATTAAACGGCTCATCCAAAATCATAATCTGTTTGTCTTGTTTAAGAATGCCCAGCAAAGCCAACTTCTTTTTCATACCAGTAGAGTAAGAATCGATCAGGTCGTCTAAAGGCAATTCGAAAAGCTTGTTCCAAATGGTTAAGTCGAAATTGTCGTTTTGGAAAAGGCTCAGATATTCTTGTCCGGTAATGTTAGAATAGAAGAAATTTTCGGTAACCAAATAAGCCGTTTTCTTTTTAGATAATTTCTCTCCATCAAATTTGATTTGGCCTTCCTTAACTTTAACCAATCCATATAAAGCGTTTAGTAAAGTGGTTTTTCCAGCGCCGTTTAAACCAACAATTCCGTGAATTAAATTGCCATCCACAGATAGATCTAAGCCATCTATTACGTTAACTCCCTTGTTGTACGATATGGTTAATTGCTCAATTGAAATCATCTAAATAATAATTTAGGTTGTTAACGGATTTGAAATAAAATCGAATGGTTAGGACCCAAATAATGGGCATAACAATAGGGAAATACAATCCCAGCGATCCTAATAGGATATAGACGGGAGCGGATGCTGGGGCACTATTGGATTGGTAAAAGGCATATTTAATTAATAAGAGATAGATCATTAGAATTGAAAAAACGACGAATTCGGCAACCGGAACAAACCACCATTGGGGATGAAAAATGATGAATGCAATCATTAATGGAGTTATCAAAATGGCGTACATAAATACTTGCCTATAGATTTTATGAAGAATGAATTCCTTCGAACTTTTTTCGTGGGCAATTATTGTTTGATATGGTTCGCACACAGCATTAAGTGGCAAAAGGAAAAATGTTAGTACATAGATTACAATGGGAACTACAGCTGGGGTTGAATACGAGGCGCCAAGGCCAATTAGCCAAATGGGAAGTATTAAATAAATTGCAGTTCTACTGCCTGCTTTCCATTCAAAACAATCTGCCGGAATTAGCTTTGTGAATATGGTGTTTGTTAATAGAGAAGTGCTTTTGGGGGTGTAATGCAAATATGGAATAATAACGTTGCCAACTAGTATGAGCAGGGCAGGGAGCCATTGTTGGTTGTAAAGTAGTATCGCCAATACAGGCACTGAAAATACACTGTACTCGACAGTGATGATTTGTTTGTAGTTTGGAAGGTTGGTTTTGAGAAATCGCATGTCTTTTCGGAACATTTGAATTACTATAAAGTTTGCAAGGAGTCCGCCAGTGATTTTGAATGCATTGTTGTTTGTTGCGCTTATTTCTGACAGGAAATAAATTAGAAAAGTTACTAATCCCAAAAGCAGTAGCATGCGAGGCCAGCCCAATCCCGTAGAAATTCGAATTAGTTGTTTAAGTCGTATTTGTAAAAACGATTTAATCATTTACTCTTTGGATTTTGTTTTTGGCAAGCATAACGTAAATGTAATGCACATTATTTGACTCTCCCCAAACCCCTCTCTTAAAGGAAGAGAGGGGCCACATGGAGGTTTGGTTTGGGGTTTCTGTTATCAACATTGTTTGAAATTTGTCTCGATATTATTCAAGCGTCATACCGTGTAAACATCCAAGCTATTTTTAACATTTATTTGGGGATCATAAGTAGTGTTGTTTTTCCATAAAGCATAGATTAGAAGTAGTAACTTTTTAGCAATCACTAATATTCCTTGTTTTTTTGCTGCTTGTCTT
>JABSPQ010000088.1 GCA_013214205.1 Flavobacteriales bacterium | reverse complement strand
GTGCAAAGCTGATTTTGTCCGTTTTAACAACTACTTTTAGAAACCTAAAGTATTACAAACCCAATTTACAGCACGCTTAAATCGCTTCTATTCGCTCCATATTTTAAGTAAATTGGAGGTTATTAGACGAACTGGCGTTACCCAACATAACAAATTCTCTATTATTATTATAATTTGCATTCCTAAAAACAGGAATATCATTCATCGTTATTTTCCATCTATTCACAGCTTGCCCCCCCCCGTTTCACAGAATATATCCCAGTTTACCATAAGTACGTAATATATTTACGTTAGTGCAATAAAAAATAGTATTTAAAATGGGGCCAATATTGAAACTTTTATCGTCTCAAAAAACAATAATAAAAGAAAGATGAAACAACTTACCCAAATTGGCTTCTTAAGCTTTTTAACAATCATACAATTAACTGCGAATGCCCAAACACAATTAGGGCAAGATATTGACGGCGAAGCAGACAGCGACTATTCAGGAAAGCGTGTAAGCACGAGCGCAGATGGCCTTACTGTAGCTATTGGCGCAACTCATAATGATGGAAACGGTGCCGATGCAGGCCATGTTCGTGTGTACAAATATGATGGAGCTACATGGAGTCAACAAGGCTCTGACATTGATGGCGAAGTAGCGGGTGATCAATCAGGAGGTTCAGTAAGTTTAAGTGCCGACGGTTCTATTGTAGCTATTGGAGCTATTTATAATGATGTGGCAAGCACTTTTTCTAATAAAAATGATGCTGGGCATGTAAGGATATATGAATTAATATCAGGGACATGGACACAACTAGGTACTTGGATAGGTGCTATCGTTAATGGTGATGGTGATATAAATGGTGAATCGATAGGTGATTATTCAGGAGGTTCAGTAAGTTTAAGTGCCGACGGTTCTACTGTGGCTATTGGAGCTGTTTATTACATTGGAACAAATGTTCACGCAGGTCATGTGAGGGTGTATAAATATAATGGAACTACATGGAGTCAACAAGGAAGTGATATTGAAGGAGAAGCGGAAAGCGACTATTCTGGATGGAGTGTAAGCACGAGCGCAGATGGCCTTACTGTAGCAATTGGCGCACCTTATAATGATGGAAACGGTGCCGATGCTGGCCATGTTCGGGTGTACAAATATGATGGAGCTACATGGAGTCAACAAGGCTCTGACATTGATGGCGAAGTAGCGGGTGATCTATCAGGAGGATCAGTAAGTTTAAGTGCTGAGGGTTCTACCGTGGCAATTGGAGCCACTGAAAATAAAGATAATGGAGATAATGCTGGCCATGTTCGGCTGTACAAATATGATGGAACTGCGTGGATTAAACAAGGCTTAGACATTGATGGCGAGGCAGCAAGTGATAAATCAGGAGGTGCAGTAAGTTTAAGTGCCGACGGTTCTACTGTGGCTATTGGAGCTATTAATAACAGTGCTTATGCAGGACATGTAAGGGTGTATCAGTTTTGTACTTATCCAGGTGTTCCAACACCAACAGCATCTGTAAATAACGTATTGTGCGGAACCAATGTAACCTTAGATTGGTCAGGAGCTGCATTAAACGATGCAACAGCTTGGCATATTTATACTGATTTTTGTGGAGGAACTCAACTAAACACAACAACAAGTAATTCATTAGTAGTCATCCCAACAGTAACAACAACTTACTATATAAGAGGAGAAGACGGTAATGGTTGTGTAGATGCATCTACAGGTAATTGTGATTCTATTACAGTAACAGTTGAATCAATTACAAATCAAACAGTAACAGCATCAAGTGGTACTATTTGTAGCGGAGCTAGTACAATGATAAATTTAGTCTCTTCAGAACCAAGCATAAATTACTATTTACGCGATAATGATAACAATACAATTGTAGATGGTCCTATAGTAGGAACAGGGGATGGAATTTCTTTAAATACAGGTAACCTTAACGCTACTAAAACTTATAATGTCTATGCAACAAATACACCCGGTCCTGCCTTAGATTTTGATGGGTCAAATAATTTTGTTGAAGTATCAAACTCAGCTAGTGTAGGTGGTCCAAATGATGGCACAATAGAGGCGTGGATAAAAGTACCGCTGTCGGGTGCAGGAGACAACTATAGAGGTATTATGGTTAAGAGTGGAAGCTATGGAATTTACCTAAAAAGTAATGAACTAGTTGCTTTCAAATGGAGCACAGGTTTTGCATGGGATACACCTGATATGGATTATTTTTCTAATGTTGATTTGGATGATAATCAATGGCATCACATAGCATTTACTTTCAAGAATGGTATTGTAGATGGAAGCTTCCTTTATATAGATGGTGTTAAATTAGATGGTTCATATACCTGGTCCCCTGCTACAAATGAAAACAGCCTGATTATTGGTGCAGGCGGTATCTCCGGTAATATAGAACAGTTTAATGGAACAATTGGTGAAGTTAGAGTTTGGAATACCGCTAGAACTTCTACTGAAATATTTAGTAATTACCAAACCTGTTTAACTGGTTCTGAAGATGGGCTAGAAGTTTTGTACCAGTTTTCAGAAGGAACAGGAACTAGCTTAGCAGATGCAACGGGCAATGGGCACAACGGCACATTAAATAACATTGATGGCAATACCGATTGGGTAGCAGGAATTTCAAGCTGCCCTAATTGCGAAACAGAAATGACAGACACGGTTACCGTAACTATTACGGTAATAGATACCTCCACTATCACTACTGGTATTGACATTAACGCTAACCAAACGGGAGCAACTTACCAATGGATCGACTGCAGTAATAATACTGATATGGTTGGAGAGACTAGCCAAGCTTTTACAGCTACTGCAAACGGCTCTTATAAAGTAGCTATTACCAAAAATGGCTGTACAGATACTTCTGCTTGTGTAAGCATTGGTACCGTTGGTTTAGTAGAAAACAGCTTACAAGATGCCTTTACGGTTTACCCTAACCCAACAAAAGGAGATTTTGTAATAGAGTTTGAAAAGGTTCAAGCTAGCTTGTATGTTAAGTTATTATCTGTTACAGGCCAACTTTTAAAAAGTAAAAACATAATCAACTCCAGCAGAGTCAATCTATCTATAGGGCAGCCTGCTGGAATGTACTTCTTAGAAGTAAAGGATACCAATAATCAAAAGGCAATACTCAAGATTATTAAAAATTAAAGTGCAATCTTCATTTTCACTAAAAGGCTATCAATTATTTATAGCCTTTTAGTCTTACATGCAATGAAACAAACATTGGGTAACATCTAGCGATCAAAAATTACGTGGGTCCAAGGGACCCCACTAATTTTATCGCTTTGTTGCACTGAACAGCCTACGCGCTAATCAGATTATTATTAACCGATTACCCTATATGTATTTTCAATAATTTGGTGTTAG
>JABSPQ010000087.1 GCA_013214205.1 Flavobacteriales bacterium | reverse complement strand
GGAGAGAAAAAAGAATTAAATGACGCTTACAATATCTCTTCAAAAGTATTTATCCGCTTGTTTTTCTTTTTCTCTCTCCAACTAAGTTAATTAATTCGAAAAGACCGTTGTATTATTAGAAATCAAACATACGTCCGCTTGCAATCAAATTCAACAGGACAGCACAGCACACATATTTAATACATTCTAAGTAGATTTAATTCATACTTTCACCACAAGCGTTTAACTAACCATAAAACAGACAATGCAGCGAGTTGCTTTTAAGATGAAATTGTATCCTGGTTTTGAAGAGGAATACAAAAAAAGACACGATAAAATTTGGCCTGCGCTATCCAAAGAACTCTCCAAAGCTGGTATTTCTGACTACTCTATTTTTATAGACGAAGAAACAAGTACTCTTTTTCCTGTTCAAAAAGTAACCGATAACAACACTGCAGCCAACTTATCCGAACTTGATATAGTAAAAAAATGGTGGGCAATGATGGCAGATATTATGGAAACGGATGAGAACAACGTGCCATACTCAAAAGAATTAAAAGAAGTTTTTCATCAGGATTAAATAACCCAAACTACAAATACATTTTAGTAGAAAAGAAATATACTTTAATTATGAAATTGAATTTAATACCAATTGCAATGATCGTTACTGCTTTTGTAGCGTGCAACGAAGCAAAAGAATCTGGCGAATCAACATCAAAAGAAACAATGACAGAAAACATATTGTTAGCAGAATGGGACACACAATTTGGAGTTCCGCCATTCGATAAAATTAAAAGTGAAGATTATTTCCCTGCAATAGAAATTGCAATTGCGCGCCATAAAGAAGAAATTAAAGCAATCATAGAAAATCCTGATGAGCCTACTTTTGCCAATACCATAGAGGCATTAGAGTTTAGTGGAGCCGATTTAAATAAGGTATCCTATGTGTTTTATGAAGTGGCAGGTGCCAATACAGACAGTATTTTACAAGATGCAGAAGAAAAGTTGGCACCAATAATGTCGAGCCATGGCGACGACATAAACCTTAACCCCGAATTATTTAAAAGAGTTAAGGCCGTTTACGATAAAAGAGAAACGCTTAATTTAGAAAGAGTAGAATTAAGATTGCTTGAAGAAACCTACAAAGACTTTGTTAGATCGGGTGTAAATGTAGAAGGAGAAGACAAAGAACGCCTAAAGGCAATCAACACTAAGTTGGCTGAATTATCTCAAAAATTTGGAGCCAACTTATTGGCAGAGACAAACAACTTTGAGTTCCATACAACCAACAAAGAAGACTTAGGAAATCTTCCTGCCAGCCTTGTATCATTAGCTGAAGAAGAAGCAATAACAAGAAAGCACGAAGATGGATATTCAATCACTCTACAACGACCAAGCATAAATCCGTTCTTACAATCTTCTCCTAACAGAGACGCTAGAAAAGTTTTGTTCGACGGTTATGCCATGCGTGGTAATAATGGAAACGAAAACGACAACACAAAAATCTTATCCGAAATGGCTGCACTTCGTGCCGAACGTGCAAAGCTTTTAGGATACGAAACGCATGCACATTACAAGTTGTCTAATTCAATGGCGCAAACGCCAGAAGCAGTTTTTGGCTTTATGGATAAACTGTGGCCATCGGCTTTAAAAATGGCGAAAGCAGAAAGAGAGGCATTAGCTGTTACCATGAAAAAAGAAGGTGTAGAGGGAGAATTTACAGGAAGTGATTGGAGACATTATGTAGAAAAAGTAAGAAAGGAAAGATACGCGTACGACGAAGAAGAAACCCGACCATATTTTGAATTCAACAATGTAAAAGCTGGTGTTTTTCAATTAGCTACCGATTTATTTGGACTCACATTTAAAGAACTAAAAGACATTCCAAGATATCACCAGGATCAGCAAGTGTTTGAAGTGTTAGATAATGACGGTTCACACCTTGGAATACTCTACATGGATTTCTTTGCCCGAGAAAGCAAGAGAGGTGGCGCATGGATGAACGAATTAAGAGGTCAGTCGAATGTAAATGGAATGATTAGACCAATCGTTACCAACAACTTTAATTATCCTGCTCCTTCAAAAGGTGGCCCTTCCCTCCTGTCCTATTCAGAAGCGGAAACATTGTTCCATGAATTTGGTCATGCATTACACGGTTTATTTTCTATGACCAAGTATGGTTCTCAAGCTGGAACAAACGTACCGAGAGACTTCGTTGAATTTCCATCGCAAGTAATGGAGAACTGGATGAGCGAGCCTGAAGTATTAAAAACTTTTGCCAAGCATTACCAAACTGGCGAGGTAATTCCTGATGAGATAATTGCCAAAATGAAAGCAGCTAACTCGTTTAACGGTGGCTTTGGAGCTGTAGAATATATGGCTGCCGCATATTTGGATATGGCTTGGCACACTTTAAAAGACAGCGAGCACAGAGATGCCAATTCGTTTGAAAAAGAAGCAATGGATAAACTTGGTCTTATAGATGAGATCATTCCAAGGTACAGAAGTCCTTACTTCTCTCATATATTCGACGGAGGATATTCATCTGGTTACTACAGCTATTTATGGTCGGAAGTTTTAGATGCAGATGCATTCCAATCATTTAAAGACGCCGGCAGTATCTACGATCAAGAAACTGCAAAACGCTTTAGGAACATGTTATCTCAAGGTGGATCCAAACCAGGTATGGACTTATATGTTGAGTTCCGAGGTCAGGAGCCTGAGATTGCTCCTCTCTTAAAGAAAAAAGGATTCGAATAAAGAATTAAATCACAACAATTAATAAAAAAGAAAATGAGCGACGAAAAAGATTTTAAAGACAGACATCCTTCAAAATTTACGAATGAGGAAATAGACGGAAGTATCTTTGATCATAAAGATGCAGACGCATCCATGTATAATGAAACAACACCTGTAGTTTGCTTCCCAAACTTATCAAGCAGCGATAAAAAATTCGAAACAGGCATGTATAAATCAGGCCCATTGCACGAAAGTTATCCAGGCGGATATGGCTTTGATGAATTCATGTACCTAATTACAGGAAGCGTAACGCTAACTTCTGCGGATGGAACAGTTACAGAAATTAAAGCCGGCGAAGCAGTTAGTATGCACAAAGAATGGAATGGCACTTGGGATACCGAAGGCTACACCAAACTTTATGTTATGTATGGTTCTGAAGGCTTATAATAAATAATTACACCAATGAAATACGTTTTATCATTCCTATTTGCATCACTTGCAATAGGCTGTACCTCTTCGCAAAAAGAAGCCCCGACTAAAACCCAAGACACTAAACAACCTAACATTGTTTTAATTTTTATTGATGACGAAGGTTACGGCGATGTTGGCTGCTACGGAGCAACAGGCTTTCAAACTCCAAACATTGATAAGCTAGCAAGTGAAGGAATGAGGTTTACCAATTATTACGCAGCTCAACCTGTTTGTTCTGTTTCTAGGGCAGGTTTACTAACAGGATGCTACCCAAATAGAATTAGCATTACAGGTGCCTTTTTCCCTTGGGATACAACAGGTCTAAATCAAAGCGAATACACCATAGCGGAGATGTTCAAAGATCTGGGATATGCTACTGCCTGTTTTGGCAAATGGCATCTAGGATATCAAAAAGAATTCCTTCCACTGCAACATGGCTTTGATGAATTTACCGGTATTCCCTATTCGAACGATATGTGGCCTCGCGACAAAGTTACTGGCGAATTACTAACGGATACATCTGATATCAGATTCAACTTCCCTGAGCTTCCTATTATAGCTGGCAACGATAAAATTGATAGCGTTGTGAGCATGAAAGATCAAGACAAACTCACAACGATGATTACTGAAAAAGCAGTTAATTTCATCAATAGACAAACAGACAATCCTTTCTTTATGTACGTGCCGCATATTATGGGGCATATTCCATTAGGAGTCTCAGATAAATTTAGAGGTAAAAGTGAACAAGGCGCTTATGGCGACGTAATGATGGAAATTGATTGGTCGGTTGGTGAGATAACGAAATCTTTAGAAGAAAAAGGTTTGACCGAAAATACCATTGTAATCTTTACTTCAGATAATGGACCTTGGTTAAACTTCGGAAACCATGCTGGTTCGGCAGGTGGTTTGAGAGAAGGCAAAATGACCACGTGGGATGGCGGACAAAGAGTTCCATTCATCATTAAATGGCCAGGTAAAACACCAGAAGGAACGGTAAACAATCAGCTTGCTTGTGCAATTGATTTATTGCCAACATGTGCTGCTATAACAGATGGTAAATTGTCTGAAAACAAAATTGATGGTGTAGACATATCAGATCTATGGAAAGGCAATTTAAAATCATCGCCACGAGAAACAGTTCTTTATTACAAAAGCGACGGCTTAAATGCTGTTAGAAAAGGGAATTGGAAATTGGTGCTACCACACTCGTATAGATCATACAGCCCCGAACCTGGTAAAGATGGAAAACCTGGCAAAAGAGTAGCTGTGGTTATTGAAACGGCAGAACTCTACGATATGTCTCGTGATCCGGGAGAACGATTCAACGTAATAGAATCTAATCCAGAGATAGTTGCAGATATAATGATAGAGGTAGAAAAAGCCCGTAAAGAACTTGGTGATTGGAATCTTAAGATCTTCCAAGGAGAAGGAACAAGACCAGTAGGACAGTTAAAGAATAACTAAAAAATCTATCCTAAACACCTACAAGCTTCTGTCGCAAGCATCTGCTTGCAGGATTCAATATTCTAAGATATATATCAATTAACCGGCCCTACTTCTTCTTCCAGTCAACCAAAGCCTTTTCAACAGCACCTTTGTAGAAGAAATCTACATCTGGCTCATTGCCCATTTTATTTGCTTTTTCAGCAAATTCTAAAGCCGTTTTGTAATCACCTTTCCCTGCTAAAATTTCCGCTTTAGTCCAGTAAGAAAACCAGCTAGAACTGTTCAACTCAATTGCCTTATTAATAAAAGGTAACGCCTTATCCCATTCAGATTGCTGTTTGTAATATCTAGCCACCTTAGCCTGTCCATTTGCCCCAAATGTTCTATTAATATTTTTCTCTACCTGCTTATCCGTATGTAATTTCACGTCTATCGACACAGATACTTCTGCCCATTCCAAGCTAATAACTGCCATGCCATTATCAAAATCGGGAACCGAAATTGTAAAACGTTCTTTCGCCGCACACTTCTTAGGCTTCACTTTTAAATTTACAACTTCGTCCTCCTTCGGATAGTCCCAAATAGTGGCATCAGGGTTCTTGTTCAACATGATCGTCCATTCCGACTCTCCTGGAATTGTTACCAACACATACTCTCCTGCAGGCAAATTAACATCTGCGATAGTTACTCCCATGCTAAAGTTGATAGTAGTAGCCGAATTAGCACCCGTTCTCCACATTTCGTTATAAGGAACCAAATCTCCAAAAATTGTTCTGCCACGTACAGCTGGCCTGCTGTAATTAATGGTAATATCGGTAATACCCGCTCTTGTTTCCAATTCACTCTCCGGGCTAGGTTTAGACAAATCCTGACCAATTGATAAATTTCCTGTAAACAGAATGGCGATACAAACCGCACTAATAATAAGATGTTTCATAATGTGATGATTTGATTAGGGGTTAAAAGTAAATATTTATTCTATATCGCAAGCATTCTATTATAATTGCAAAAAGAAGATATTGATAACATACAATGCTTACATTTCACTATTACTTACACATACGATTTAAAGCTAACGGTAAATCTGAATCCGTGTGCATTTATCTCTTCATTATCTTCATCAATCAAATCCTTTGGAGCCTTAAGGATAAGGTCTGTACTAGGTGAAGGATGATACAATACTCGATCCGTTCCAGCTTCCTTAAGAGAAACCAGCCTATTGTTTTTATAGTCCGAATGTTTATCCAATGTAAAAAGCGAATCTCTTGGTAGCTCTACCGCCGTTGCCGATAAATACATACTTCCATCTTCGTTCAATTGGCGTTTCAGATATTTTCCATTGGGAGCCATCAAAGCAAAATCACCTTCGTCTTCTGATCCTCCGTGACGATTCCATTTAAAATTTGGAAACTTTACAATCAATTCACATTTCGGTTTCGGGTATCGAGAATCGCAAACCACCTTCCGCTCATCCGTACCATCAAGTCCAACAAATTGGCCATCCGCCGAACGCAATAGAATTACCGAATCTTGGCGCAATTGATCTACAGGCACATCTACCACTCCAATAATCTTAGCCCATAATTCGTCTGGGGTTTCATGAAAAGGTGTCCAAAAGCTTTCTTTAAAAGCTCCATCTTCTGGAGCTGGGCCATGCTCTTCAAAAGTACAATCCATAGTTGTCCACTGAGTAAATGAAAAACTGCCACCCTTCCATTCAATCTTTTCTGCAGAATTAGGATATATCGGGTTACCGGGATTACCCGTAAAATGCTTCCAACCATAGCAACGCTTCCCGTTTTCGTTCAACGGATAAACAATTGTAAATAAGGGTTGGCCTGTACAAGCCGGAATTAAATCCGCAGCTACTTCCGCCGTATCGTTAACCCAAAACCCTACCGACACATGCGGCACTGCCACTGGGAGTGGGCATTCTTCGTCGTTAATTATATAATGTAATTCGGGACAATCAACGTGATCGTCGTCTGAGTCGTTATTGGCCATTTGTAAATTTTCAATTAATAAGATCAGGAAAGTACGTATAAATACAATCATAAATATACCGCGAGCAACAATCTCGAAAACACTTTACCTAGCCATCACAATAACACTTTTGAAAAACATGGTGAGGTGGCTCACAATCGTTATATTTAAACTTCTTATTTCCAAAGCATATCCTAACCGAAAAGCAAAATACAATTAAATGAAAATCAGATTTAATAATTATTGGACTGCGTTGTGTTGCATTTTAACAATTCTATTGATTATAGCTTCCTGCTCAACGGAGCAAACTAAATCAAAAGCCCTTCCAGAAAAGCCCGAAGCCAAGCCCAACATTCTATTTATAATGATAGACGACTTGGGTTGGATGGATTTAGCATATCAAGGAGCAACCGATTATCATACACCCAACATAGATAAACTCGCAAAGCAAGGAATGATTTTCACTGATGCCTATGCCGCTGCGCCTGTATGTTCACCCACTCGTGCCGCTGCCATGACAGGCCTCGCTCCTGCCCGGTTAAAAATAACCAACCACATACCAGATCGTTGGTCCTTTTACAATGGCAAAGAAATGGGACCTGGAAAATCGGTAAATCAGCTCGAACCAAAATACAATACCGTTGCAGAACGACTAAGAGCTGCCGGATACGCAACAGGCTTTATTGGAAAGTGGCACATGGCTGGCGCCGATCACAATGCGTTAAAAGAAGAATACTTGCCAATGAATCACGGATTCGACATCAACATTGGAGGTACTTCAATGGGTGGTCCCGGTGGCGACAGTTCCTACTTCGACCCATTTACTATTCCAACTCTTGAGAACAAAAAGGAAGGTCAGTATTTACCAGATCGTTTGGCTGATGAAGCGATTGATTACATGACGAAACAAAAAGACACCGACAATCCTTTTTTCTTGTGCTTGTGGAATTATACTGTGCATTGGCCTGTAGAGGCTCCTGGCGAATTGGTAGGCAAGTATGCTCCCGATGGAGATGCAAACTTGCATCAAAAGTTTCAGGCAATGGTTGAAGGTATGGATATGGCCATTGGAAGAGTACTAAAATCGCTCGACGACCTTGGTATAGCAGAAAATACATTGGTGGTTTTAACTTCGGATAATGGCCCTTTTACAGGCGACATAGTAGGAGAAATAACTACCGTGAATCCATTAAAAGATGAAAAGGGTTATTTGAGCGAAGGCGGAATTAGAGTGCCGTTGATAATTCGATGGCCCAACAAAATCGAATCGGGTACAGTATCTAATGAACCGGTAATCACAATGGATTTTGTTCCAACATTTTTAGATGCAGCCGATCATAAATATGAGGCAGTAGAATTGGATGGAGAAAGCTTACTTCCATTACTCACAGAAAACAAAGACTTAAATCGAACATCGATCTATTTTCACTATCCGCATTATGCGTTTCATTCATTAAACAAAATGGGGAGTGCTGTTAGAAAAGGAGATTATAAGTTACTCTATTACCACGTTACCGAAGAAGTAGAACTTTATGATCTAAAAATCGATATTGGCGAAACCACAAACCTAGCCGAGGAAAAACCAGAAATAGCAAAAGAATTGCTTGCCGATCTTAAAGCATGGTTGGTTGAAACCGATGCAGAAATGCCAAGAAGAACAGCCGACATAAAAGACGATGAACTTGTTGGAAAAATAAATTAATTATAGAATAACGATGAATAGATTAACAATAATTGTATTGCTTCTTTTAGTAGTAGGTTGTACCTCTGGCGATAAAAAAGCAGAAGACACTCAAAAAGTTGATTCAAAAAAAACTGAGAAACCAAACGTAATTATCTTCCTGGCCGACGATCTTGGATATGGTGATTTAGGTTGCTACGGAAACCCAATAATCAAAACTCCATACATCGATAAGTTTGCAGCAGAAGGTGTAAGAATGACAGATACCCATTCTGGCGGAACTGTTTGCTCCCCTTCCCGATCAGCTTTATTAACAGGAAGAAACCCTTACCGAAGTGGATTCTATTACATAGCAGGTGGTCGTGCCCATTTAAAAGATGAAGAAGTTACCATAGCAGAACTTGTTAAAGAAGTAGGATACGAAACCTGTTTCTGGGGAAAATGGCATCTGTCGGAATTAGAAAAAGATAGAAGAGACGAACCTGGCCCTGGAGAGCAAGGATTTGATTATTGGTTCGGATCTACGCTCAATGCCTTTGAAGGCCCTCAGAATTATAAATACTTTATTCGCAATGGCGAACCTGTTGGAGAAGTAGATGGATGGTATTGTGATGTTATTGTTGCAGAAGCCAGCGACTGGTTAGAAAACAAAAGAGATAAGACGAAACCATTTTTCATGTACGTAAGTGCTCACGAACCTCACACTCCTATAGCGCCACCAAAAAAATATAGTTCGATGTACGATAACCCAGAAGTTGACGAACTCGAAAAAGGCATTAATTATGGTGATGTAGAGCGCCCAGACATAGACCTTTCGCAAAACAAAAAAGAGTATTACGGAACAGTTACTCAATTAGACGAGGCTTTTGGACGCCTTATGAGTAAACTAGAAGCCTTAGGAATAGCAGAAAACACATTGGTAATTCTTACCAGCGACAACGGCCCCGAAGCGCCAGTATCTTTAGCAGAATCGCTAGGCGATTGGGAAGATCCTATTAGAGATTATTGTTTTGGAACTCCTGGTGTTTACAGAGGGATGAAACGGTTTCCTTACGAAGGTGGTCACAGAGTACCAGGCATAGCACGCTTTCCTGGAGTTATTACTGCAGGAACGGAGAGCGATGTACTTTTTAATGGAACGGATATATTGCCTACAATAGCCTATTTAACTGGCGCTAAAATCCCAACCGACAGACCTATTGATGGTGTAGATGCGATAAACGCATTGTTAGGCAAAGAAGTGAAACGCGATGCTTCTTCAATCTGGTTCTACCCAAATCACGAAGACTCTTATTTTAGAATGCCTCAAGTGTCTATCCGAACTGGCAACTATACTTTACTCGGCTATCTCCCAGAAAAGGGAGATGAGGTTAGTCTACACGACTGGATGGTAAATAACGATCCATCAAGATTTGAGTTGTACGACCTCACATTAGATCCTGCTCAAAAAAATGACATCGCTAATAAAAACCCAGATGTTGCTGAAGCAATGAGAACAGAGATGACAGCTTTATGGAGAGAGATGCGAGACGAAGGATTGGCGAGCAAAATTGGCAGCAAATAGAATCAGTAGCGAAGCAAATTATAGTATTCAATTTTCCTGTTCTGTAATTAATGTGGAAATAATTCATTTGTGCTGTTACAAATAGCATTGATAGTCGTCTTTAAAGCAAACCACAATCAATAAAAATGAACATTCTAAAAAATTACTTTCTCTTTTTCCTATTAGCCATTACATTAAGCAACTGCTCACAGTCAGACCAAACGACTGAATTACAACCTTACCCAGAGGTAGATGAATCCAAATACAAATGGAAGCAGCGAGTAATAAGCGTAATTTATTTAGAAGAAGAAGAAGAAGAAGAAGAAGACAACAAGCTGTTTCGACATTTTGAATCGACAGAGGGTAGTAAATCGTTAGCAACTATAATTACTGATGGGCTAAAAAACGGTGAGCTTCCTCCCTTTGATCCTATTTTTGGAATAGATTTCAGTTTACAATTAACGCTTGAAGATATTCGAGGTAGGATTTCGGGTAGCGAAGAAACTGCTTGGATACCCAGTCCAGACCCTCCATATGAATTAGAACCCCACACAAAAGCAGGATTAGATCTTAGCTCAATTACATCTTACAGGCTCAAAGAATTTTGGTACATAGACGCCGAAGGCAATATTGGAGAAAAATATGTTGAAGCAATTTGCCCTGTCGAATTGGTGCTTAACGATGACGGAAACATCATAGGAGTACGCCCTCTTGCATGGATAGTAGTAGAACACCTTACTGATTTATTAGCATCTGCCAATAACCAATCTGGCGACAAAGCCTTAACCTTTAGAGACGCATTAATTAATAAAAAATACATCACCGGTCCAAAATCATTTCCGCGCCAGGCAAAGATACAAAGTGCAAATAACATCAATAACAGAAGCCCATTATTTAAAAACAAAGTAGCAGAATACCCTGAAATAGATAAAAACGAAGTAAAATGGATGCAAGAAGTTTGGAGCGATATGTATGCGACTCCAAAAATATTTGACGACAACGGTTATTTAATTGTGCCAGATGGAGATAAAACTAATAGAGATTTTTTCTTCACTAAAGATTTTAAAGTGCGCCCTTCATTCTACGATGCAATTTTCAAACAACTACGAGATGGGACAAAAAAAGCATATTCGTATACCAACATCAAAAAAGAATTGGGCAACATAGAGTTGATGAAAATGGTCTCAGGTACTGTTGATACATCGTGGGTTCCCAACCCAGACCCTCCTTATAATTTGATGGAAAGAATAACAACTCATTCCTTTAATTCTGCCGACATTATTCGCTATAAAGTAAAAGAGCAATGGTTTTACAACGACGCTAAAGAAGTTGTTGCCAAACGAACCATCGCTTTCTGCCCACACCTTAAAGAGCTAAACAACAAATACGAAGTTGTTGGCAGCAAGCCATTATTCTGGGTAAATTACAAAGACTTTAAAAAGCAACTCGCCAACACCTACATGTACGATTTTAGAATTCTTTACGAAAATACCGACCTTGAATCCGTAGGTAAATCGGAACCCAAAACATTCCAAGACATGATTATGAATAGAGAATGGGAATTGGAAGCCGATAAAGAAAATGTATTTCCGATAGAAGCATACAAAGAGAACAAGGTGTTGTAATTAATTGTCTTTAAACGAAAGCCGATCCTTCAAGTTTACAACCTGGAGGTAGCGGTATTTATAATTATTGTTCTATTACTTAAGTTAAAGCCTACTTCGGATCACGCTTCATAAACCAAAGTGTTTTGTCAGCGCTAAATTCTGTCCATTCGTGATACACCTTAAACCCATACCTTTCATAAATCACCTTATTGCGCTCTACAGAAGTTTCCATTAAAATTGATAATTGTTCTTTATCAGCCAGCAGAAACAAATGATCCTTCAATTCAAAGCCAGCCTTACCTCCACCCTTTTGCACACCTAAAAACCAAAAATAAAAATGCTCTCTTCCAAAACGGTTCTTGCTTAAATACCCTTCCCGCTTCAAAGTTCTAATCACATTTAACACAGGGATAGAAAGCGCAAAACGCATTTCGGAAATAAACTCTTTAAAATCCGAAGCTCCAACATTGGAGCGATAACACAGAGCAGTTCCCATTTTATTATCCGATAAAAAAGCGCCTTCCCTGTTCAAAGCTTTAATAAAAGCATACTCCGCAAGTCGGTTAATTTTTTTGCTTCTACTCCCCTTGTCGCCAATCACCAAATTTACACTTGGGTTGGCATCAAAAGCATCAGCAATAATACTTACCGAATCAATTTTATCCTTTTCTGTTTCGCGTATCATGTAGTAAATATATGAGAATTCTAACATTTACAATCTCCACATATTAGATCAGGGCAATCTGGTCTAAATTAGCCCAATTCTAAAGGAAGATTATTCACAATTAACTGTTTAAAAACCAGTCAAACGCACTATTGAAAGCTCATACATTAAACTGACTCCTAGTGCCTTGTGAGTAAAAATGACTAAAAATCCGTTAGACTGTTTTTCTATTTTGAAAGACCCTAGAATTAACCGTACCAAACTTTATAATTTAGAAGCTATTATTTTTCAAACAGTATCAGCAATAATTTCAGGATGTGATTCGTGGACAGAAATCGAACTTTTTGGAGAAACAAAAAAAGAATGGTTAAATGATTATGTCCACATT
>JABSPQ010000086.1 GCA_013214205.1 Flavobacteriales bacterium | reverse complement strand
ATGAAAGAAGATGCAATTACCTGGGGAGGTCTTGGTCTAGTTTTGCTTTACTAGAAGCCAAGAAGTCAGCAGAGGTCATAGTACCTACAGGAAACGAGTTGTACTAAGTACAGAGGTCTCACAAGTAGGGAAGGACTGAACATAATCCTTCTGGAAATGGAAGTAGGAGCGATTTTTCGTTATTGGGAGTTCCCTAGAAAAGTAGTAGCCTATTATTAAAGTACAGAATAGCTCCAGTTGGTGTAAAGAGCGATTGGAATGATGGGTTGTGAACCGCCGTATACGAGACCCGTACGTACGGTGGTGTGAGAGGTGCACTCCGCTCAATTTTGGGCGGAGCCGCCTACTCGATTACTTTTTCGTTTTATTTAAAACTAGCTATTTTTTCCTCACAAATTTTCTCGGTAGCATCCTTAAGCAAATTAACCTTCTCGGCTAAGTACTCCAATTCTTCTTTGGTAATAGAAAACTCATCCATGTTGTAGCGGGCATCTATGTAAGCACTTTTTAAAAGCTCGAACAACCGCTTTTCCTCATCTGTTTCTTTTGGGAAAACATCAAATCGCTTATCGCACATTTCTATTTTAATACTTAGCGTTTCTATGTTGTGATCTTTGGGGCGGTAGTCTGTAAAAACGAGTAGGATAGTGGTGTAAAACTGTTCCACAGCCTGATGAAGATAAAAAGCTGATTTTAAAAATCTTTCTTTTTCTAAATTAACTTCATAGTCATCGTAAAAATCACTGGCGCTTGTAAACCATTGATTGTAATAGTTTTGTGCTTTATCCTTGGATTGTTGTGTGGTTAATTTTTTAGGGTTGGCGAGTTTAAACTTTTCAGAATCGTAAAGGACTACGCCTTCTTCTTTAATATCTTTAAAAAAGTAGTTGCCTAGCTGCAAAGATTGATTGAGTTGCTTAATGCCGTGGAAGATTAAACCTAGCGGCGTTACCACTTTGCCCGTAGTAACTAACTCCGCTTTTACTTTGTCTTCTATCTTATATTTTCTTCGTAAATCCTCGTGAGTGGTTACTACCAAAATATCGTAATCGGAACGGTACTCAAACAAAACATCTTTCTCTACATATTGATCTTCTACCCAATTTCCTCTGGCGTAGCTGCCAAATAAAATCACCATTTCAACTTCTTTAAAACTAGAAAGTGTTTCGGTTAATTGGGTGAGTTCGGTTTGTTTTTTTTCGGGTAGATGGGAGATAGAAGTATTCATGAAATGTGAGTTTTAAAGTTTGTTAAAGATACTTAAATGCTTTGGTAATAGGAAGGTTAGGAGAGGGGAGTTTGAAGTTTTTTTAGTCTTCTTATTATCTAATCCTCTAATTACTTTACCTTTTATCTTCTTTCTATTTTTATTCTTTAATCTTCTAATTCTCTTAAATCCTTTTATCTATAGGCACTGCCAATACAATAAATGTTAGGGTAGGATAATGAAGTTACTGCCTTGGTAAACTTGTGCGTAATAACGCTAAAGCTTCGATTTTGATAGGTGATTTTACGAGGCGCTTTAGTATATTCACAATCCTTATTCTAATAATTATGAAAAAAATAAAAACCTTACCTGAATCCATTATTAATAAAATTCGCTCTTCACCAGAAAAGAGTGGCCTTGCATACGCCAAGTATGGGAAGTTCCCCAATATATTGGATTACACATTCGAAGAGATTGCCGAAATGCATTTCGGTATCTATAGGGATAAGAAAATTCTATTATCGGATGGCAATGGGTTTATTAATTTAAAAGAGGTTGTCGAAGCCATTTGCATCCTTGATAAAGTAACATATTTTAAAAAGCCCACTCAAAGTGATTACGAAACAGGTAATCATAACTCAATCAAAAACATCAGGACGTTTTATGTAAAAGATTATGTTTTGGTGACAGAGAGCAAAACAGAAGGAATAACTCATCATAAAATTACAAGGTGGCTCAATGATATTGGAGCTATCAAAAAAGGTCGACACGAATATTCAGGGTTATTTAGTAATAAGAATTCTTTCATGACACTACAACGATTTAATGATATTCTTTATCCTAAGGATCTTTATCATCCAATCAAAAAATGTGTTAATGAACTGTTTTTTAATCATAGTGGTAAGGTGAGAAATTTCAGAGTTGAATCAAAGATTGACATTCATTTATAAAATAATCACTCATGTATGTATTTAAAGCGAATAATGCCTAGACTGGCAAACTGTTTACAAAAGAACTTGAAGCTTCATACGATGATATGTACCCAAATAGTGAAGAATAATTAACAAGATGGAAATAGCTTATTGCTGGATTAAAGAATACAATGGTCTTAAAGATGTAGGAATGAACTTTGGGTCAGAGTATACGTTCTCGTATAACTCAAAGGATAATTCGATGAGTATAAAAACAAATGAGAAGTATATCAAGGGATTTTATGGTGATCAGATTTCAAATGTTACCGCTGTAATTGGAGCAAACGCTTCAGGGAAAACAACTTTAATTAGATATTTAACCAATGTTTTCGGTGATGGCTTAGCTAACATGAACCCAGATGATATTATTATTTTTAAAGTTCAAAACAGGGAAGATCGATGGTTTTTTTATAGTGATAGAAGCCGTATAGAGTTAATGCAGTTCCCTGATTTAGGATTAGAGAATTTTCGACACATTAATGATCTAAGAGAGTCACAAGGAAGTTCTGTAGTGTATTTTTCGAATAGTTTTTATGATGACTTTATTCATGCCGATTTCGGCGGAATTCAAAATGCATCATTGATGTCTTACTTTCTTATTCAGGATAATAAATTACACGATCAAGGAGAATCTGCAGCGCAGGAAGACCTTACGTTTAATTCTTCAGGAAGTATGCTTGGAAACCACAAAATCCAAGAGAATAAAAGATTACTTAAACTTTTCCAATCGCAAATTCTAGAAGAACTAAATATTGAATTTCCAAAGTTTTTACTTTGGAGCTTCATTCCTGTTGATTTTCAAATAGAAAGAACTCCCAAAGGATTGCGAAATAAGAATGCACTTGAACAAATTGAAATCATAAATCAATATTTCACCAAACTCGACGATCATTATAATGATGACCAAAAGGGACAAATCAGACTCCGTTTTTATAGAGGAATGCTGATAAATTATGCATTGGCCAATGGTGGCGATTTTAAAAGTGTTTTCTCCGTAATTACTGAAAACAGTAACTCTTTACAGGAGTTAATAACAGTTACTAGTCAGTTTTTCCAACAGAACTCAACAAACTATTCCTCATTTATTGAAATATTTGAAACTGAAATATTGAACAAAGAATTTGAAATATTTGGAGGTTCCATACATATTAATATTGACATTATGGAATCAGAAGTATTGGTCAATATTCTAGAGGCTTATAGTAATACCCTTCTTAATTGGGGGGATTATGTAGATTTTGACTTTAGTTATCGGTTGCATGACATAAACCATTTTAGTGCTGGACAAAGAGCCCTTTATTCTTCAATGTCAAGATTGTACGCGCAACGTGCTGACCAGACAATTGGAGACAACATAGATCTTCGCGATGTATTATTAGTCATTGATGAGCCTGATTTATATTTACACCCTAAATGGCAACAAGAATTCATGGGTTTACTTCTAAAGTTTTTGAGCCGAGCTTATCCCCCTAAAACACAAATAGTAATTACTTCCCACTCACCAATTATTATATCCGACATACTGAAGTATAACGTAATATTTCTTGATAGAAATGAGGATGGAATAAAGGTAATTGATGGATTGGAAGATAAGAAGGAAACATTTGGAGCAAATATTCATACGTTGATGACTGATACCATGTTTCTAAAGAATGGTTTAATTGGTGATTTTGCCAAAGACAAATTGGATAAAGTCATCAGTGACCTCAATTCCAGAAATGCAATAACTCCTGAGAGAAAGCTTGAAATAAAGAAAATAATACAACAAATAGGAGAACCAATTATCCGTCGAAAATTGCTTGAATTGTTTCACGATTATTTCAATTTGGATGTCGATGATCGAATCGCAGCATTAGAAGATGAAATAAAACAATTGAGAAACCTCACCTAGATGATTAAAATCAATATCAAAGACACGACTGGTGTTTTACAGAGACATTGTGAAAGAATCACAACTAGACAAAAACACAAGCAGGCTGATCATTTAGTTAATCGATTGAAGAATAAAGTGCAGAGTAGTAGAGGGGAGAGAAGACGTTTTTTTACTCAACTGCTGACAGATGTTGAACTGGGTGTTGAAGATTCTATATTAACGGCAATCCCTTCAAAGCTAGAAATAAAAATAGAAGAATATAATAACGAATTTGGAGCCTTACTTGAGAAAAAGAAATTTAGAGAAGAGCTAAGCGTAATATTTTATTACGAATCGTATGATAAGTGGGGAGCATATAAATTAGCAAAAGAACTGGATGTAAATGTTTGTCCATATTGCAATAGACAATATACATTTACAATTGGTGGGGATCGAAAAAAAGGGGTGCGCCCAGAATTTGATCATTTCTATGATAAAGCAAAACACCCTTATTTAAGACTATCATTCTATAACTTAATTCCAAGTTGTCACATTTGTAATTCTAATTTAAAAAAGAGTCTGAATTTTAACACTACCAAGTACGTCCATCCTTACCTTGAAGGGTTTGACGATAGAGTGCTTTTCTCAGTAAAGCCTAAATCTATAGGGTTTATATCGGGAAATCCTGAAGATTATGAGCTAAAACTAGTAGCTAATAAAAGAAAAAAATCATCCTATTCGCAACTTAAAAAGATAGTAGGCAATATACATGCATTCAGGCTAAATGATTTGTATGAAAAGCATAAAGATTATGTTGATGAAATAATTCAGAAGTCAATTGTTTACAACGATGATTATTATGAAAATATTTATGAGCAGCATAAAGGAACTCTTTTTAACAGTGTTGATGATGTGAAACGAATGGTTTTATCAAACTACATTAAAGAAGATGAATTGGGAAAAAGAACTTTGGCAAAATTGGCAAGAGACATTTCGCTAGAATTGGGAATTATTTAGACTTGTTAAATGGGAAATCTAAAAGTGTTAGTCGCGAGTAGAAACCCTTCGCCAATAAACATAGGGATATATTCTAATTTATTTTGGTCATAAATGTTTTGAGCCCTAGTTACAATTGTAGGTGAATGCCATTTTATTGGACAATCTAATTCTACAATCGAATAGTCATAAAATACACCATCAATAATGGTATCATCTCCAAGTGTAATCCAGCAATGTACATTTTGAAGTCCTTTTTTAATTTGATTGCGATACTCATTCATCATATCATCAATTTTAGTTTTATAAATTGGTTCGCTATTACGAAGAATATCTCCAAAGACAATTTCAGTTTTTATACCAATATGTGATAAATATTTGTAAAGACTTATTGATACGTTTTGGCAGCTTATATATCTGTAGGGGCCATCAAATCCTGTTGAGATAAAATCCTCTAGCATATTTTCATTTGGCAAATCTCTTTTTAAATTGTATCCCCCCGAGCAACCACACCTGTAATAATTCAAAAACAAACTCTATTATCTTGACTATTGTGGCAGTTGAAGGTTTTGCGGAAAAAGTTCGTGCAATTTATTGACTTTGTGATCAGCGATTCGATTTAGAATTTCGGT
>JABSPQ010000085.1 GCA_013214205.1 Flavobacteriales bacterium | reverse complement strand
TAAAGTGAGACGCGACTCTCTAAAACCTGTGTTTTATTACCTGCACCATCGATTGATAAAATGGATACTAAATACGTATAAACGCTTCAAACGAAGCCGAGTTTTAGCCATAAAGTGGCTTAGACGAATTACTATTGATTATCCGAATATGTTTTATCATAGGGCTTTAGGTTATCAATTAATCTAAGAATTTAGCCGCATAATAAGAGCCGTATGAGTCGAGAGGTTCACGTACGGTTCTGTGAGAGGTTTAGGGGTGAGATTCCCCTTTACCTACTCGACTGGCAAATCGTATTGTTATTTCCTTCAGTCACCATATTCAATTCTAATATAGATATACTTTTTTTGTAGTCGTTCCTCCTTCTTCTGTTACTCTAACCAAATAGATTCCTTTGTTAAGAGATATAGAAGTGTTGCCATTTATCTTGGCTTGGTGTACAAACTGGCCATTTAGATTGTAAATGGTTGCAGTTCCATCGCCATTTATTGTGATGGTGTTGTTGTGTGAGCTTATTGAGGGTTGGTTTAGTTTATTGTTGTTTATTCCCACGGTACAATCATTAGCGTAAACAACACCTTGGTCAACAGGAGTCCAATATTCATAATAATCACCGGAGTAAAAATCATAATAAGAAATTAATGTTGGTTCCCAGTTTATGTTTGCCCAGTCTTTATCATCTACAGATATACATGTTAAATCAGGGTTTTCTGTAGCATCAAAATCCATATTAATATTGTTTCCATTTCTAACATCTAGGCTAACCAATGAATTATTACTGCAATTTAAATCTAGAAGCGAGGTGTTATAGGAAACATCAAGACTAGTAAGGATATTATTGTGACAACGCAAGAATGTAAGTGCTGTGTTTTGGGAAACATCAAGGCTGGTTAATAAATTGCCAAAACAACTTAGATGATTAAGCCCAGTGTTTTGAGTGAGATCTAGACTAGTTAAGTTATTATTTCTAGCACGTAAAGTAGTAAGATTTATGTTCTTGGTAACATCAAGAGTGTTTATGGGGTTCGTGTAACAATCAAGAAGATTAAGTGCTATGTTTTCGGTAACATCGAGACTAGTTAATGAACTGTTGTGGCAATATATAGTTGTGAGTGATGTACACCCATTAACGTTAAGGCTGGTTAAAGAATTACTATACGAACATTCTAAACCAGTAAGTGCTGTATTGTTGGAAAGATCCAAGCTAGTTAGGGAATTAGAACCACACGTTATACTCGTAATTGCTGTGTTATTAGAAACATCCAAACTAGATAAGGAATTAGAACGACAATTTAAAGATGTAAGTGCCGTATTTTTAGATAAATCAATGCTGGTTAGATCGTTAAATTGACATTCTAATATTTCAAGTGCTATATTCTTTGATACATCTAAGTCGCTTATAGAATTATAAGAACATTTTAAATAAGTGAGCGCTGTAAAATCCTCGATACCGGTTAAGTCAGATATTCCTTTAGCATTCACATTTATACTATCTACAAGTATAGCCTCGCTAACCTGTATCTCTGTATCACCATTTGTATTAAGTTAGATTATCCTCAACCAATGCTTCTTTAAAATCGGCATCGGGAATATTAACATCCTGTGCAGATACAAAGAGGGGAAGTAAGAACAATATATGTAGGATACTTTTTTTCATAATTATATGCCTTTATATTAGTACACCGCCAAAGGGGATGACCCTTAAAATTGCAGTAACTTTTTTCATCTTTGCCAAATGTATCAATAAACCATATATGGTTTATTTCTATTATGTCAACTGTAAATCAAAAACGACAGCAGTACCTTAATGATAAGGACGATACTTAGTACAGAAATCAATCATAGCTTGAGACGAGCTCTCATCTGCTTTTAATTCGAGCGTAGAAAAATCGTTTACCACATCAATGTAATCTTGGTACATAACAAAGAACTGCTGATCCTGCTCATCCCCTTCTTCCTTAAGCTTATCCAACGCCTTTTTGCTATCGCTAGCACACTTAGCCACTTCAGCAATATCAGTTGCCCAATCAAGCGCTTTGTCCTTATCCCATGCACGGCCTTCCTTGTGTAAATCCCACTGATCGCCAATTTCTATTCCGTACTTCTCTGCCAATACAGTCATCATGTGTGCTGCTCTGTTGTGTACTTTCGACAACCAAATTAAATCTTGAATTTGATGCTCGTCTTCATAAAAACACAATTTACTCAAGTAGTAACCCTCGCATCTAATGTTGTCTTTCAATTGTTTCTTTAAGTTTTCTTTAAACTCATCACTCACTTTTCCTGCCGTTCCAGCATCGTGATCATCTTCACCAAAAATTAAATAATGCCCTTTAGGTTTTCCTCTTAAATCGGCCCAAGTGCTCAAGTAAGCATACATGGTATCAATAGCAGCTGGTCTGTCTTCAAACTCCCCTCTAGCAAAATCAATCACAGCCAATTCGTGGTTGTACATGGCCTCTAAATAATGCCAATCTTCTGGTGGAGAAATTCTGCCTAAATCGTTGAACTCTCTGTTGTAAATCCAATAAAAAGATACAATTTCGTCCATCTCATCCTTCCAGTCATACTCGGTAGCTTCCCAATCTTTCCAAGTTCGGCCTTCGGATAAAAGCTCTTCAAGCGTTCTAAACTTCAATTCGTTTTCCTCAAACTGCCCTTTGTACTTGTTCAGTAATTCTCTTACCTGCTCAGCGGTATGTCTTTCTACCTTGGCTAAAATGATGGTTTTTTCTATTTCGTGATCCTCTTTAAAGTAGCACATCAACCTGTAGTTGTATCCCTCTCCTTGAATCTCCTCTTCGTGAAACCGAAGCAAGGTATCTAAGTACCATTTAGGCAAACCTTCATCATCTACTAAGTGTCCGAAGTTATCGAACCTCACATCATGGTCAATCAATCTATCAGGATTAACCTTACTCGATGATTGTGAAGTGATTCGCTGTGAAGTACCGTCTCTACTTGTCCAGCCATCTCTGTCGCTTTTTCTATCCAATGCCGACTCTGTTGTCAGGTTTTCTTCCTTGGCCTCTTTGGGCTCTATGTTACACGAAACGAAACCAGCAACCAATGCCAACACCAACACACTTTTAGTAAAATTCATATCTCTTGTTTAATTTTTTCAGTACGCATGCCTTGCATACATAACAAATTTAACAGAATCTACCGATTACACAAGGCCTTACTTGCCAGCATAATATTCGGCAGAGCCAGCTCCTAAAGCTCCTGATACTCAGGTGATGGTGTTCCTTATTTGCCTTTAGAGTTAGAGAAACCAACAAAGTATAGTTTAAACCTGACACTTAGGGTGCGTTGTAGCTTATTAAAAGTTTGAAGTTGTCGTGGATTGCAAGACGAAACAACACGGTTTCAACCAATCTATTTGTTATCATAAAAATGTAAGTTTGTCTGTAAACTAAACAACCATGAAAAAACTAATACTCTTATTCCTTTTGCTTTCTACTATGGTAGTGGCTCAAGATGTTAATATTCCGGATACAACTTTTAAGGCCTACCTCGTTGGTAAGTCGTACATTAACACCAATGGCGATGACGAAATACAGCTTTCGGAGGCTGAAGTTATTGATTCAATCTACTTTAGTAATTCTCTGATATTGGACTTAACGGGAATTGAAGCGTTTACTGCGCTTAGAACTTTAACTTTTAATTATAACAATGAAATAACTAGCATCGACCTTTCGAAAAACCAAGCACTCTCAAATATTTGGATTGTTCCAAAAACGCTCTTACCAGCCTTAACCTTTCTACCAATATAAAATTGACAAGGTTAGTATTTGCCGAAAACTCTTTAACCTCCCTCGATGTCGCTGCCAATATCGAACTGGAACATTTAGATTGTTCCGACAACAGTTTAGCCACTTTAGACCTTGCTGCTAACACAGCACTTACAGGATTGTCGTGTTCTGATAATTTATTAACGAGTTTACTTATTGTTAACGATACAGCGCTTCGAACTATAAAATGTTTTAGCAACCTGCTTACTACACTCAATTTACCAGTTAATAAAACGCTTGGGTAACATCGATTTTGGTAGCAATTTATTAACGGGTATCGACCTCTACACAAGCGAGGCGCTAGAAGTTTTATGTCGCGAGACAACCCAATTACAAGTCTGGATGTTTCCTTTAACAGTAAGCTTAGATCTATAGTTTGTTACGACAATGAATTAACAAGTCTGGATGTTTCTCAAAACGACAGTTTAACCAGCTTAAATTGTTACGACAACCCACTAACCAGTCTCGACCTTTCTAACAATAAAATTCTTGTAAGTTTAGCTTGTACCCGTACCCTAGTAACTAGTTTAGACTTAAGAAATGGTAACAACCACAACATGAGTAATACCTACATCAACATTACTCAAAACCCCGACTTGTTTTGCATTTCTGTAGATGATGTGGAATGGTCGAAAGACAATTGGATTAAAAAAGATTCATGGGCATCCTTCAGCAACAATTGCACCCTAGGCATTACAGATATCCAAATAAACCAGCCCTCTATTACTACCATGTACAATGCCATCACAATTAGTGGCCGTGGCACCGCCTCCATCTACAACCTAAAAGGCCAAAGAGTACACCACAGCAAACTAAATGGCAAATCTTCTATATCCTTAAATAAAGGGATGTATTTAGTAAGTGTCGTCAATCAAGGAAGATCAACGACTAAAAAGGTTTATCTGAAGTAAATCAGTTTGAGGCTGTTTTTTTAGGAACGTAGCTCGTTAAGGCAAGAGTTCCTGCAAAAGTAGCTACCGTGTATACACAAATATTTTGAGTAGCTTGTAGTCCCAAAATGGAAATAGATTTTGAAGTATGCTTTGGAGATCGTAGGTTACATCTCCGGGCGAAAAAGATGATCAGTGAATTATTTAGCAAATGTGTTCACTAAATCCGTCAAATATTAAATGATAAGGCCAGTCAACAAGCTTGGTATCGTTTTCTAAGAAACGATAATACCACTGAAGAAGAAGAAATTACAAAACAGATTACTGATTTTTGCGGTATCGCCACAAGAGGTCGAGTAGTATT
>JABSPQ010000084.1 GCA_013214205.1 Flavobacteriales bacterium | reverse complement strand
GGATTGACTCTTGATATTCACCTTAATGATTGCGTTAGAAACATCACTAAGATACTGAATATCAATGAGTTAATCTAATTTTAAAGGAGTTATGTTGCTGGTTTTTAAGTGTTTATGACAAACCTTAACGGACTATTGTAAATAAAACTAAAGGTAAATTCGAGTTCTCCTGATTCATAGTATTTTCCCAATTGATCTGAACCTTGATATTGATAAGTTATTGAATCTGTTGATCCTGATTTACCTAACGATTCCTCAATCTGCGTGATCATTCTGTTCTTGTCATCATAATAAAAAGTGTTCTTTCTATCAATCGTATAATCAACTCGCACTCCTTTTCCTTTCGATTTTACAACAATTCCTTTCTCGTTAAAATAATCTTGCCAAATTAAAATCGTATCTAGAGTAGTATCTCTATATGTAATGTATTCTCTTTTGCCATAAATTATGAAACCCGTATCTCCATTAGGCAACGTATAAATATTATTACTATCAATTACAGAAGGCTTAAGAGCAGTAGTATCAAACCCTATTAGATACTCACTCCTAACTTGGTAATTAAGATTTTTGAGAATGGGCAACGTTTCGGGTATTCTATCTTTACGATATTTAGCCTGGCCTATGTTGGCATTTAATAAAATTAGAAGCGCCAAAATGCTAATTAGAAGGTATTGATGATTATGTCGTAATTCCAATATCATAGATTACAACACAATCCCTCTCGCATTAGTTCTTACTATACTGTATTCTGAAGTTATCTCACGCTTTAAATACGTAACGCTATGAGAACAATTTAAGTAGCCATAGCCTTTCACATCGCCATCATCGATGGTCTATAATTCCGATCCCTAATCATTTAACATCGTTATATTACTTGAGCCTCTTGTGAGAATTCTGAATGCGTCGCAATCGTTAATGTGCAGATAACCAAATTCGTCGAGAATGGTTCCCGAACTGTTTATTCGATGCGAATAATAATTTAACATCTGCCCTCCTATTCCGTCATAACTGGTGTACTGACCTGTTATCAAAATATTATCAAAATCGCACACCGACATAGAAATAATTTTGCTTTCGCAATATTCTGTATTGAATTCAATCCGGTTTTGAATCGTTCCGGTGTTGTCTATAAATATTAATTCCGTCGCCGACTTAATTACAACCTCGCTTCCATTGGTTGCCAAATCCATAAATGGATATATGCCATAATTAACTGCATTGTAAAACTCGTTAATGCTACACTCCCACTCCACGGCTCCATTCCCTGCAATGCTGTACACTTTAAGGATGTTATCGCTTTGTGGGAAGTTAATGGTGTCTATAAAAATGCCTTGTTCCATTACCAGCTCAGGTTCACTATTAATAATCATATTGTTCAAAATCATATTGCCATTTTCGGAACTTACCAAGTGTACGGCCTCTTCATCAAATTCTTTTTCCCACTCAAACTCTCCTTCCGCACTTAATTTTATTAGCAGGGTTTTCCATCTAGTAAAGTCTTTTTCAATGGTATCTGTCTTCCATAAAACGTCCTTACAATGATTATCCACCATTTCTTGAAATAAACCAGTTAGTATATCACCTGTTTTTGTGCTCGTAATATTATTATCAGATGACAAAATGGCAAAGGAGTTGTCGCTTAGAATTACCCGTTCTTCAAACGATCCATCAAAGTGAATACCGTCTTTTGTCCAAATCAATTCTCCCGTGTCGTCTAGTTTTGTCATCTAAAAACCGTTGGTAGACCAACCATATATAACGGTGTTCCCTGCGCTATCCTCAACAATTCCGAATGAGCTATACATGTTAAGTGTCTTTTCGAATGTTAATGACATACAAACATCTGGGTCTCGCAATTCTTCAGCAGTAGGGATCGGGGCGTCTTTTTTGCAAGCAACCAATACTATGATTGCCATGAGAAATAATAAAACTTGCTTCATGTTTGATTTTATGAGATAGTGAATGTTATTAATTATACCCCGTTCTAGGAATATAACCTAAATAGATTCGGCGTTTTTTGGTTTTGATATTTACTTTTCTGAACGAGATTTATTACTAAGAAGCTCAATTTGAACTTTTGCAAACTTAATTGCTTGCTCATCCTCTTGTTCAATTATTTTCTCGTAGTACGCTATGGCCTTTTTAAACTTCTCCTTCAATTTATATCCTTGGGCAATATTTGCCAATACGATCACATCTGTTGGATCTATCTTTTCCGCTCTTAACAAAGGTTCGATTCCTTTATCGTATTGCTTTGTTAATAGATAGGTGATCGAAATATTCGATAAACTCTCGATGTGATCTGGATATAACTTCAAGATTTCTTCGGCAATTGTTCTCATATTTATGAGTAAAGAGTCGTTGCGAGTATTGTATAATTCGAGTTAGTAATTTTGTAAACCCGACAAAAATAATTCTTTTCCATCCTCTTTTTTCTCATCGAAAGTCCATGTCCATTCGTTGTTGTTTTTACCCGAATATTGAACTGTTAAAACAATTTCATTAGTAAATCTCTCCCAATCTTTCACCTGGCCAATTGCAAAAATCTTTCCGTATCGCATGTCTAATCGATTTGGATACAAAGCAATTCCTTCGTCTATTTTAGCCATTCCCTTCTCAAATATTTCAGCGTTGGTCGTAGTTTGATCTCCAAAGAATCCAACCGCATTGCCTTCATCATCGTTAATTGACAAAGACTCACCTTCGGGCTGGCCAGGTGATAACGTAAGCATTGTTGTCCTCGATTTTTGAAAATAATAATTGAAGTAACTCGTAATTAATTCAGGTGATTTAGGATCTTCTTTCTCCCATTTCGTTAAGAGTTCTCTTTGCTTAACAATTTCGTTGCTAGTACACAGTGCCCTAAATTCTTCCAAGTAATTTTCATATACTTTCTCAGCAGGTTCAGCAAGCCTTTCTTTTTTATTTATATACCATTGCGATTGGCCCACAGGTTGGCTCGCAACGTCTTTTACTTTCCCAAACCAAACACAGGCAAAACCTTTGTAGATTCCAATTCCAATGGCATTCCATTCAGCATCTTTCCAAATGTCCTTATTTACAATTACGTTATTGTGATGTACACTGCCCTGCCACGATTTGATAGCATAATCCGCAGTCATTACAAACGCTTTGTACAGCGGATCGGAACTTCCGCAGGCAATCTCAAATCCAATTCCCTTATATCCAGTTAGCTCTTTGGGCTTGTCCCACATGCAACTCGACTGTTTATGATCTGGCGTATAACAACATGCCGACCATTCCCCTTTATCCGACCAACTGTGCGCATTGCACTCTTTTTTTAGATCTGGTTTATTGTTAAACAGATCGTTACAATGGGTTTGGGCAACTATTGTTAACGATTTAGACAATGGAATTATAGGGAGTTTTTTTGATTCTCTATACTCCATAAGCTGCATATAGAGTTTTAATTCTTCTGTAGATAGAACACCACTTTGTATTTGCTGCCCAATAACAAAACAGGAAACCACACAGAGCGCAATTACTAGTATTAACTTTTTCATTTGCTGCATTTAATTTTAATAATACTCTAGCGTTCTTACTTCTTTAATATCATCATGATAAATTCGGCTAATCCAATGTCCCTTTTCGTCATAATTATAATCGCTGTATTCTGTTATAGCAGGATAGGTACCTGCGTTCGGATAATACCTTCCCGTAGTTTTTTGAAGCACTCCGTATTCAAATCGAAGTTCAAATTCTACCGATTTAGTTCCATCAGGCGCATAATCCGTTCTCAATTCTTTGTCGCAACCAGAATAAGTAAATAGCACCTTAACACCTTTATTATCCAACGTTTCAAGTCGTCTCCCAAATTGGTCATTCGTTATAGTTATGGTAGTATCTATCTGATTTTCGTCATAATAATCAGCTGAAAACAACCTCATCTTATGTTGTTCATCTTCATAAAAATCTTGCATTGTCCAAGATGAATTATCTCTATTATTAATAGCTTCAAGCATCCGGCCTTCCTCATCGTATTTAATTGTTCTCGACATTTTTTTCGCCTCAACCATTTTGATTAGAGCGGTATCGGAAGAAGCACTAACCACAGTTCTAATTTCTTGTTTAATGCCTTTCTCTCTATAACAAGGAGGCTCTACAGAGGTGCAAGCACTAATAAAAAAAGTGATGATTAGTAATGTTCTAATGGAGTTTAACAGGTTTACCATCTCTTTTTTTTGCGTTTAATTTATCTATTAAAAAATCTAAAAATATTTTATTCATCGGAATCACACTCAGAAAAAACGTGCCGACAAAAATCATGTTCAAGATTCTTTTGCCTACAAATTCAACGGCTTGGTATGCTGTTCCTATTTCGTTAAACAGTGCAGCAACTCCCAATATCATACCCGCAGATAAAACACTATTTACAATAGCCTGACCCAATGACCAATACCAAGCATAAAACCCTCGTAAATAATAGAATGCACACATGGATGTGAAGAAAATAATGGCCATTATTAAGTAGCTTGGCGAAAATAAACTATAGAAAATCATGCGTAAAACTAGGCCACAACACAGCATGGTTAAGGAACATCCCACTACATCGGAATAGAAGTCTAATAGGTTAATCTTTTTCATTGCTGTTTGTTTAAAACGTGAAAGAGTGGCTAGAGCTACTGTTTTATTTTCATCATTTTTCCTATACCAAAGCTTATTTGGTTCAGTTCTTCATCTTCTATCAACTCGGGAATATCGAAGATAGAATCTTGTATTTCTTCTTCCGACGAACTGATTAATGACGTGGTGACTGTCATCATTACAGCATCTTTTATCACGATTACTGGAAAGGATTTAGCGATTTTTAGGTATTCGTAAAACCCATCGAAGATATGGCCTTTGAATAATTCGGGATCGGTTTTAAAATGATCTTCGCTGTATAAATACAAGTAGTATCCCATTTTCCATTTTACTTTTACCATTTTTAGTTCGTAATCGTTGTACTTAACGATGGTATCTACAAGGGTTACGGTTGGCATTTTACCCAACATTTTAAATTCTGTATCCATAGATGCGTCCATTATAACACAAATATCCGATGCCTCTCCTTCTTGCAAGGTATAGAGCATATTACTATCTGGTCGGTAAATAACCCACGATTTATCTTTGGACTCATTCAATTGTTTGTAGTAGCCGTTTTTAATACTTGTCTCTATTGTGTTAACCCAACTGCCCTCTTCTTCCATTCTTTTTTTCAAAACATCGAGGGTAACTCCCATGTCAATCATTTTTTGCGCAATGGTAAAATCTACTTTATAAGTAAGGGTTCCTTCAAAGTTTTGAGCACTCAATAGCGTGCTAATTGATAACAGTAAAATTGTAATTATTGATTTCATTTTAATGTTTGTTTAGTTAATGATGTTTCGCCTTGATCCTAGGGGTTTAACCAAAGTTCGTCTTTTTTATTTTTCTTACAAGTTACTGCTATCTTCCAAGATGCAAGCACATTCTTCAAGTAGCAAACTTTATAGTTTTAGCCATCTTCCAAGTTACAAACTTGAAAGAGCGGCTGGACAAACTTAGAGGATTGGTTAACCTGCTTCCGTAAAAAACTTATTATCGAAGTTAACTAAGTGTAATTGTTCGGATGCTCTGGTGAGTGCGGTGTACATCCAACGGAGATATGACGTATCTATCATTTCTTCGGTAAGGTAGCCTTGATCTACAAAAACAGATTTCCATTGTCCGCCTTGAGCTTTGTGACACGTAATGGCATATGCGAATTTAATTTGAAGCGCATTAAAGTACTCGTTGCTTTTAATGGCGTCGGATTGTTTCTTCTTACCAATTACCTGAGAATAATCTTCCGCCACAGCCTCGTAAAAATCTCGATATTCCTCCTGTGTTAAAGCAGGTGTTTCTTTATCGATGGTGTCGAGCAATACTTTTACATGGTACTCTGGCTCATCTGTTTGATCGATCATTTTTATGACTACATCAGCAAAGCTATAACCGTACATTTCTTCTCTGTTGCCTACCTTCATTACCTGCACAATGTCGCCATTGGCAATAAATTCGCCTTTGCCTTCTTCTTTTAGCCAGAAATAATTATTCTTTACCACCATCAGCAAATCGCCTCCCTCAATTCTTTCCTCGTACCATTTAAGCCTCGATCGGATTTGTTGATTGAAAAGATTCGCTCTCTTATTTGATCTACATAGTACAATAGTGTCGCGGTAGCCGTACTTAGAATACGATTTCTCCAACCAATCTTCCAAATCAATTCCCTTTACATCTGCCACGTCAGGATAGGTGGTTAATTTCAAGTTCGAAATTCCTTCGTTTTCTAAATCAATTAAATTTCGGACGTTGGTAGCGTTTTTTAAGATTCCAGAGTTTTGTTGCTGACGGATTACTTCTTTTAGTTCGGCTCCTTTTATCTGCATGTAAAATTGGTCGCGCAGCATTTTAGGAATTAATGCCGGACTTAAATCGGAGCCTATTGGAGGCAGCTGAGCAATGTCGCCAATAAAAACTAGTTGGCAGTTTTTGCCCGAATAAACATATCGAAAAAGGTCGCCAAGTAAATCGGCTTGCCCTGCATAATTTTGGCTCTCACCTATCATGGATGCCTCATCCACAATAAAGTAAGTATTTTTACTCTTGTTGTCTTTCAGCGAAAAACTCATTGCTCCAGGGCGTTCGGGATTGCTTCTGTAGATATGTCGGTGGATGGTACTTGCTGGCCTTTTTGTATAATTGGCCAACACCTTTGCCGAGCGACCAGTTGGCGCTAAAAGAATGGCGTTTTTACCAATTTTAGGCAGTGATGTTACCAGAGAGTTCACCATGGTTGTTTTGCCCGTACCTGCATATCCTCTTAATATAAAAACAGAATTGAGTGCAAGATTGAATACGAATTTAGAAAAACGATCTATTGCTTCTAACTGATCATCTGTTGGATCGTAGTTGAAATTGGTTAGAATTATGCTTCGAAATTGATCGGGTCCCATGTGCCAAAACTATCTGTTCTTTCGGTGTCACACAAATATATTTTGGTGGTTAATCAGATAATTTTCAACCAAAAAAAAAGAGCTCAATTGATTGAACTCTTCACTAGTTTTTTATTTAAACTTTACTCTGCTAAATAGTTACTTTATCGAATCGGATGCAAAGAAACCAATTGCCCAATCCGTACACGGTGCTAAACACTGCGCTACTAGCAACTGCGCAGTCGTTATCTACACATTCAATAAAGTTCCAATAAAACAATCCGCTTAAGCACCTATCGTTCCGTAAATAAGATAGACACTGTGCTTCTTAAGTCTCGCCATGCAATGAAAAGCATTATTATTCTCCCTAATTCAACTGCCCTAATTGAATTGTGCTTGTTTGTGTTACGCCGCAGCGTATTCTTCTAGGTTCTTAATTCTTCTAATGCCTTTTAAACTGATTTCGAAGTCGACAACATAACTTTCTACAATGATAACGGCTTTTACCCATTTGTTTTTATGCAGTGTATGCTCAGCTATCGAATATCTTTTGGTGTCGTCTTGCGGATCGAATACCATGCGGTTCTTCAAAATATCGGTTTTGGTAAATACCATATTTGCGCATTCTGCAGCTCGCTCAATAATAAGTGCCATTGCATTTCCGCTTAGTTCGTTGTGTAACGAAAATTCTTGCGCTGCAATTAATGTTTTTACGATGCCTCTTTCTATGTATCCTCTAGAATCCATTGTGCCAGCTACGCAAAACAGATGAGATATAGCAGCTCTTCCACTTAAACAAAAGCTATCGTTTTTTATCGTATTTAATTCGGCTGTTGAAAAGGAATCTTTGAACGAATTGAAAAACTTGCTTAAATATTCAGTATCCAAATCGTCTTCGGTAATCAACACAAACATTTCCCTGTTGCTGGTTGTGAGATACATTATTTCTTCTATTCCGTTGCGTTTTCTTAATTCAACTAATTTCTCATCGCGCTTAAGCGGATCAATTAAAAAATTACCGTATTCACCGTATCCTAAAACTTGATTTGCAACGCAGATGACTTTGTACTTTCCTAACAGAAGAGAACTTCTTTTTTTGGACTTCATAAAACCGAACTTTATGTTTTTAACTAACCTCTATATTACCTCTATGTGGCATGTGTTTCTTGAACGGTAAAAGCTCGATAAGAGTTACACAAAACGGCTATTTATTACATACGCTAAAATGGCTCAATTTTCACATTCCTTTAATGCCACAGATTTTCAGTATTTTTCTTCAAAAACCCTTGCGAGTATTACGCAAATTTGTCTAATAGAAAAAACAGCGTTTTAGAACTTCGCACACGGTATTATGAAGTCTTTTTTCTTGCCCATTCGCTCCAATCTTTTGCTTGCAAATTCGTAAACGAGGGAGATTTCATGAGCACCTCCCGATTGGCGGTACAATTTAGATATTGTAATGTCGTAACTGTAGGCCAACCAATACCTTTTCAATTCGATTCCCAGAATTAAAGTAACAGCATCATTATTGACATATCCCTTATCGTATTTCTTTAAAAACGGAATACCCCGATACCAAATTCCACACACAAATGCAGAGGTGTTGTAATACACGCCCATATCAAACTGATCCCAATCTTGCTCTTTTTTATAATTGAATGTAGCTGTTAATCCAGATGATTTTGAACCGTCATCTCCATTGCTTAAACTGTATTTGTATCCCCCGTGTACCGAGTACTTAATTGGTAGTTTAGCCTCGCCTCCTATTAATGATTGCGAGGGTTGATTTAGGTGATGAGTACTGAAGCCTACCCACATTTTCCTTGAGTAGAACACGGCTCCAGCGTTAACATCAAGGTAGTTTACACTTTGGTCGGGCAAGGTCATAGCCGATTGATCTGTCTTGTTGATCAACTGATCTCCAAAGGTTAAATCCGCGAAGTTAATTCCTCTGTTGGTGTAGGCAGCATGCGCTCCTGTTCGCAGGTGAAACCTATTTGTAATCTTAATTTCTTTGGCAAATAAGAGCCCGATATTGGCAAAGTTTAACCCTAACGAACCAGCTTTATCATGAACAAATAATATGCCTACGCCGCTTTTTATTCTGGGCAAATTTTGATCGTATGCTACTGATGATGACGTGTAGGCTTTACCCGATATGCCAGGCCATTGATTTCTGTAGCCCATAGAGATTCGTCCTTGAACGGTGTTGCCAGTAAAGGCAGGGTTTAAATAAGTAGAATGACTATAAAATTGCGAAAACTGAGGATCTTGAGCATACGCAGCATATGCAGTCAGCAATATTATTAAACACGTTAATCGAATCTGTCTCATTCTATTTTCCAGTCTGTCGTTCTAAAGTTATGTGCTGTGTGAATTCACTTATTTTATCATCTCGCTTGAATTCTACGTATTCTGTTGTGGATTTATACCCCTTCGCCTCTATTGTCAACTGATACAGCACATCTGGGCTTAAAACGAGCAAATACTTTCCGGTAGACATATTTGACTTATAAACGCCTTGTATTTCCGAACTACTTCTCTCAATAACGGTAATCTTACATTGTAATGGTTTTTTAACGGAATCGTTGGAGGTAACTATTCCTTTAACTAATGTGAGCAATCGCGGTGGATACGGCATGCGAATGATGAAGATATCTTGATCGCTTTTGCGTTGCTTATTTACGGATGAATAATAACCTCGCTCGCCATCGGTAGACAAAACAAATTGCATATTGTCTTCAACGGTGTTTATCGGGTATCCCAAATTTTGCGGCTCCGACCACGTTGTATCGTTTACTTTATGCGATTTAAATATATCGTATCCTCCCATTGTTGTGTGCCCTTTAGAATTAAAGTAGAGGGTTTGGTTGTCGGGATCGAGAAAGGAAGGCTCGTCGTTAAAAGGTGAATTAATAACACCGCCAACATTTAAAGGCATGCTCCACTTGCCATTGTTTAGCTTCTTTACTCTATATATATCGAACCCGCCATAACCACCAGGCCTGTTGCTAGAAAAGTACAAGGTGTTGCCATCGGATGATACTACTGCGCTAGATTCTACATACTGGCTGTTGATGTGATCATTGAGCTTAAGCGGTTGGCTCCAATCGTTGCCTTCAAAAACACATTCGAATAAATCGCCGCTCAATAAATTCTGATTGGTGCGGTAAATAATTAGTGTTCTGCCATCGGCCGATAAACTTACTGCTGCGTCGTGCAGTTCGGTATTTACCTTTTCATTCAATTTTTGGGGGGCAGTCCATTTTTCATTTTCCTTGGCCGAATAATAAATGTCTTCGAAGTACTTTCCGTAAGGATCTAATTTATTGTTTGAACTTCCGGCTCGTCTAGATGTAAAATACAGAACGGATTCGTCGGCATTAATTAACGGCACATAATCGGAAGCAGTAGAGTTAATAGTAGACCCCATGTTAATTATCTCAACATCTACAGGGAGTTCCATCATTTGCTTTGCTCTTTTTGCAATCTCAATTCGGCGCTGAACTTCTTGATTCGATTCCAATTTCTTTTTTTCTATGGACTCGTATTTTTGAAACAACGCAATTGCTTTGTCGAATTTTAACTGAATGTGATAACATTGAGCGAGGTAATAATGAGCTTCTCTAAAATCGGTATCGCTAGCATGTTTTAAATATTTAGCGGCCTCTGTTTTATCGCTATTGAGCGTAAACAAGCACTTGCCTATATTATAATTAAGCTGGCTCAAAGTGCTGTCTATCTTATAGAGTTCTAAACATATTTTAAGGGCAGCGCCGTAATCTTTTAGATCCATGTAATAATCGGCCTCGAACAAATCTTGGTTTTCCTTTCGCGAAAACTTGGTTTGAGCATAGGCTTCAACCCCGATTAAAATCGAGATGACCAAACAAACCATATGTTTTAAACTCCTGTTCACCTTACCTTATCAGTGTTACATCACCCGCCTGGGTATCTTCGTTACCATCTATGTATTTCACCCAAATGCGCCATACGTATACATCTTGCTGACAAAGCCGTTCTCTATAATAGCCATCCCACCCCACGTTTACATCGTTGGTTACAAATACCAATTCGCCCCAACGGTTAAATACCTCCATCCTAAATTCGTCGACATATTCTAACACTGGAAAAAAGATTTCGTTACTCAAAGGATTGATGTTATAGTTACCATCGCCTGCTCCACCTGGATTAGGAACAAATGCATTGGGCACCTTAAATTCGTAATAAGGATCGATTACAACTTGCACGGTAGAGCTATCGGCACAGAAATAAGTGTTGAGCACCTTTAGGGAAATGTTGTATGTGCCAGTGTCGGCAAACTCATAATGATCACCGTCAAAATGAACATCCTCGCCTTCATCAAAATCCCATTTCCAAACTATTATATCACGATAAGACGACTCGTATATTTGAACTTCTGGTGTTCTGATATCCGTTCTGGTTGGACTCACCGTAAAGTACGACGTTGGGCTAGGATTGGCGTAAACGGCACCTAATGTGTCGGAATAAAAACGACAACCATTATCGGAAGTAATTTGAACGGAAGTATAATAAACGCCAGCGGTTTCGTAAGTATAGATAGCATTACTTTGAGATGACGACATACCATCACCAAAATTCCAGACATAAGAGTAGGATGAAGAATTGCCCGTGGTGTCTGTAAACAATACTTCTAACGGGATACAACCAAAACCCACTAATGATGGTGGTTTAAAACTCGGAAGTTCATCTACCGTAACAGTAATCGAGTCGACCCTTGGTGTAGGGCAGCCATCATAAACTGAAACAACATAAGTAGTGGTATCGAGCGGAACCAAACTAAACGGCCCAAGCGAAGTGCCCAATCCATTGTTCCAACTAAACGTATATGGCCCTGTTTGAGCGCCCACATGCGTAGCCTCAATTGTAGTGCTGTCGCCCAAACAAAGTGACGCATTCCCTGAAAAAGAAAGCAGATCGTTCGCCATGCTTTTTACATATATAGAAACAGAATCGGGCTTAGTGGTACAATCCGCTGCATCGGTTACGTCTACCAAATAAGAAGTTTGATCGACTGGACTTACCGTAATACTACTATCATTTGTGCCCTGCGACCAATTGTAAGTGTATGGCGCAGTTCCACCAGACGCACTAACAAGGAATGTAGCCGAATCGCCAAGGCAAATTGTATCGTTGTTGGAAAGCGAAAAAATTAGTTTGGCAGGTTCAAATACTTGAACGGAATCAGTAACTGAACAACCAGTACTGTCGACAATAGCAACCTCATATTTACCACCGACTAAACCGTTGGCAACAGAATTAGTTTGCCCTCCAGCATCGTTCCACAAATAAGTATAGGGAGCAACTCCTCCTGAAACATTTACAGATACACTTCCATCGCCATCGCTGGAACAAAGTATATTGGTGCTGTCTATAACTACTATTATCTCGGCTGGCGATATAATGGTTAATGCATTGGTAGCCTCGCATCCCCAATCGTCGGTAACCAATACATCGAAAGTGCCAGGTTCTAAATTTGTAGGAGTTGGAACCGATTGCTTATTAATATCGTTCCACAAGTACGAATAAGGCGCCAGCCCACCAGTAACACCTATATAACCAATTCCATCTGCTGCATCGAAACAAGATATGTGGATAGCACTATCTACAGCGACAGCCAAAACAGACAACTCGAAAATGAAGAAAGGTTGGGTAACGGCGCAAGCATATTTATCGGTAAGAGTAACGGTATAATTACCTTCTGCAAGACCTATTGCAACGCTATCGGTTTGGCTTAACGCATCGCTCCATAAGTAAGAGTATGGCAGCACCCCACCTGTAACAGTTGCCAATAAAGAAGTAACAGAATCGCGGCAAACGGTATCGGCCAACGAACTAATTACCGTAAGCCTGTCGGGCTGTACAATGCTATCGGTTTTAAGATACTCGCAACCATTGCCATCTGTAATGGTAACATTATAAATGCCCTTTCCCAAACCAATTATTAACGAGTCGGTTTGATTTTCGGGATCGTCCCATAAATAAGTATAAGGAGCTGTACCACCAGAGGCCACCACGGAAAGCTCTCCCGCCAAATCGCCAAAACAAGTTGCGTTTGCCGTAAATAATGTATCAATAAATTCGTCGGGTTCGGTTACCAAAATGGTTTTACTAATAACGCAATTGTTGGTATCCCTTATCACCACGTTGTAACCACGAGCTACCAAATCTGTAATGGTTGCAGTAGTTTGAGTTAAAGGATCGTTCCACAAATAAGTAAACGGTGGCGCCAAACCAACCACGGTTGCTGTAACGGTGCCGTCGGTACCAGCATGGCAAGTTACAGCTGTACTATCGTAAGCAGCAGTTGGATCGGGGTAATCGCTGATACCAACGGCTAAACTATCTACACAGAGGTTGGTATCCGTAACTATTACGGTGTAAACCCCGCCTAAGAGACCAAATGCCGAATCGGCTGTTTGGAGATCTGGATCGTTCCACAAATAAGTATATGGACTAGTACCACCAGCTACCTTAACCACGGCAACCCCAGTATAGAATTTACAGATTGAGTTAATAGAATGATCGTTTAAAACAATCTTATCGGGCTGCGTAATTTCTTTATTACTTTTTACGATACACCCTCTTTTATCGGTAACGGTTAGCCGATATACTCCGTCGAATAAACTATCAATAAGAGCTGTGTCGTTTCCTATACCTTTGTTCCAAGTATATTGATAAGGCAATGTACCACCCGCAATATCTACTGTTATCGTACCATCATCGGAACGGAAACAAGTTAAATCTGTACCAGCTATATCTACAACAACAAGCGTGTCGGGTTCGGCAATGGGTTGATTAAAGTTTGTGGTGCAATTATTTGCATCCGTAACAACCAAAGTGTAACTACCTGGGAGCAAATCGTAAATTTCGGGGGTGGTACTGGTATTGATATCATTCCACAAATAGGTATACGGACTTACACCGCCTGAAATACTGGTTTCAATGTATCCGTTTTCTAATCCATAACATTGTATATGTTTCCAATCATCTACCTCAATCGACAATTCATCATCTTCGGGAAGTAGATAACTTTTGCTAATGGTACAAGCCTCATCATCGGTAACCGTTAGAGTATACATTCCGCCAGCCAATCCGAAAATGGTGGGAGTTATATGTTCGCTACTCCATTGGTAGGTATAACCTCCAGAGCCTCCCGAAGCATTTACTGCAATAATTCCGTTTGAATCGCCATAACATTTAACTTTTGTAATAATAGGAGAAAGACCTAGTGCTTTTCCAGATTCTGTAATTTCGACAGATTCTGTAATTGAACAGCCATTGCTGTCTACAACAACAATGCTATATGTATTTCCTATAAGGCCAAAAGCTGTGTCGGTAGTTTGCACTAGCGTGTCGTCCCAGAGATATGAATAAGGCGTAACACCACCAGTAACAGTGTAAATGGCCATTCCATCTCCTGTGCCATAGCAAGTAACATCCTTGCCTTCCAATACACCTTCGAGCTTAGGAGGCCCATTAATGGTAACGGAATCGATATTTACACAACCCGAATTATCTGTTACGGTTACTATAAAATCGCCACCTGCAACATTCGATAATGTGACTTTGGTACTTTGTGCTGCATTGTTCCAAAGCTGGGTATAGGGCAACCTCCCTCCACTTATTGAAACGGTTGCTGTTCCGTTAAGACTATCGTAACAGGTTAGGTGATATACAGAATTGATATTGGTTAAAAGTTCGGGTGGTTCTAAAATTGTAAAGTTATCAGTCACCGAGCAGCCGTTAACATCGGTTGCTGTAACCGTATACGAACCAATGCCTAAGCCTGTGGCTACTGAATCGGTTTGACCATCGCTCCACAAAAAGGTATTTAAACCAGCCCCACCAACAACTGTAGTAGTAATGGTACCATCTAATAAACCATAACACGAAATATTTGTTCGGTTGCTAGAAAGAGAAATCTCCTCTGCGCTTTCAATTGTTACTTTGCGCTTAACAGTGCAACCAATGCTGTCGGAGGCCTCAAAAATATAATCGCCCGGACACAAGTCTGAGAGTGATGTTTCGGTACTTCCGTCGTCCCACTCATATTCCAAAGGTGGAGTGCCTCCCAATAAATTTAGAGCAACTTCTCCATCGCAATCTCCAACACACGATACGTTAGAAAACGAAGAGACTTCCGAAGAGAAGTAACTGGTAACTGTAATGCAAAACGAAAATACTTGTGAGCCTAAAAACGGGCAATTATTATCTTTAACCGAAACTGTAAAACAATGCGGTATTGATCTAACATCAGATAGTTTGGGTTTCCAACAAAAGGTGCCAACGGGTAAATCATCTGACGTTACGGTGAAAGTTGCGTCGGGAATTCCATCATCTGCGGTCATGGTAACCACATTGCCCACATCGGCATCTATCGCTTCCGTGAAAAAACAATAAGTGTCGCCAGCACATATAGAAGCCGTATAGATTCCTGAAGTATCAATTCCATTTATTTCGGGAAGCGAGTTGGCTACAATGCAATCAATAACCCTTATCTGAATATCCCTATCTATCATTCCGATTAAAACCCCGTCGCGCCATTCCTCTATCCTTATTTGCAACACACTAACTTCCAAGGCTGTCGGATTCAAACAAATGTCGCCTGTAATTTCATCTAGAGATAAATTAGGACTGGACTTTACTGGTGAGGTGGCAGAGTAACCAGCAACATAATCTACAGTATCGCTTCCGCCAGGCCCAGTTGTGGGAGGCACCAGTTTATACGCCAACGAATCGCCGTCGATATCGCTTGCGCCGTTGTTGAAACAATACGACGATCCCACACAAATAAACGGTACGGGGGTTATTGAAAAATCGGGAGAATTGTTGCAGACAGCGGTAACATTATCGAGCTTGGCCTCTACATAAATATCAACTTTTGTTACTTCAATTCTATTGATGGCGTCGTTTCGGCAACACAAGCCAGAGCTAAAAACCCAGTCGCTACAGGCCAATGGTAAAATAACGGTAGATTCGTAAACGTACTCTTCTAAACTAGGATAGTTGCCACCGCTGCATGTGGTTACTAAACTAGAGCAAACTGCTTTAGCTTCTTGCCATTCAATTAATTTGAATTCCTGTGTAAACGATTCTCCACACGAGGCACTGGCTATGGTAATTTTAGGCAGGTCTCGACCTCCAAGCCCAGGTGCTTCTATGCCATCGCAATCTCGGTAAAAGGTAAGTTTAAGTTGATATGTGTTGAGTGAAATACACGTATAGGTTAAGTCTAAACCCATGGAATGCGAAGCCCAAGTGTTGTTTATAATGCAGGTGAACGCAGTTATTAACAAGAAAACTATTCTTTTCAACATACAACAGCCTTACTGTAATTGCTTTATGAGACTCGTAAAACTTTAGAAATTGTTCTGGAAAATGTCGGGGACACCTATCAAAAGCGGCTTTCTGAGCTCAGCAGAAATTCTGGTAATTATTTAGTGAGTTATAAAAATTGATTAATATCTATGTTAGATACGAACATTGGATACATAATGATACCTATTTTTTTAACTGAGTATTAATGAGGCTGAGAGTTGGATTCTAGGGAGGTTGGATTGAGCGGCCTGTTTTAGACATCCGACTAAAAGTATTTTGTATTTGAATACTTTCTTTTGGTGAGGGACAATTCTATGGGGTGAAAGAAAGTAAGGGCTTTCTTTTTATCTTTTGCCCTAGCAGCGGGCGGCCGCATACTTTTTTCTTGATGAAAAAGTAAGCAAAAATTCAAGACTTCTGAATAATTCAGATAAAGCTACGCCTTGAATTTCTCTCACGCATACCAAGCCGTTCCTTTTTCTTTTCAAGAAAAACTCAACTTATGGAATGCTTACTAGGTCCGCCGAGAGGCGGGCAACCGCACAAAATCCAAGGCTTGTTTTATAACTGAATTCTTCAAAGGCCAGCCAAGAATGGAATTGGGCATTGTTCTTTTTTGAAGAACTATAAGTATTGTACCGTATTCTAAGTAATGTCCCTTAACTGCGCGATAAAGGTTTGATTTTACTGTTTTAATACTTTGCGATAATTGGATTTATCGCCTGTTTTTATTTTTAAAACGTACATGCCTGCGGCAAGTTGAACTACGTTTAATTGCAATTCGGATTTGTTTTGGAATGATTCTTCTAAAACTGTTTTGCCAGATACATCTACTATTTGTAATGTGCCTGTTGCATTTTGATTGAGGGAAATATTTAAGGTTTCGTTAACTGGGTTGGGATAAATATTGATAGAAGTTTGAATCAATTTGATATCAGAAACGTCTAAAATTAAAGAATCCATATCGATGGGTTCACCCCATTCAACGCCTGCTTTATTGTGGTAAACTTGCTTTTCATCAACTCCCTCAAATTCCCAACCACCAGGACTACATTGGTATGAACGTTCAATTAGACCTAAACCTTCGCCAAAAGTTCTGTTACCTGCTCCTACACAACCAAATGGATAAAACAAGCACCCAGATTCATAGCCATAGACACCGTTAGTTTTTTTATGTAGATTTCGTCTTCAATTCCCAAACTAGTGTATACTCCGTTATAATAATTATTATAATTATCTCCATCATTAAAGCTATATACAGGAGCTTGCAGGATACTGTTGTCTGATTTAGAATAAGAGATCTCGACTGTATCATGGCTGTAGATTACCGAATCTTTTTTCAAACTCATTAAAAGAGTATAAACTTCTTGATCTATTTGATACACTAGGGTATCCTGCTTAGAGTTATAGACACTTAAAACCTTCCAAATTGTAGAATGATCTTTATCTGTATACACACTATAGGACGAATTGTACTCATATTTTTCCCAATGAAACTCATCACCAACATCAAAACCAAAAATATCATCGTATCTCATTAAGGACTTACCAGCGGCTGGGTTCGAAATACCGACTTGAGTAACCGGTGTTAAATCGTTCGGGAAATTGTAAATATCGTAGGTTTTAATGAGTCCGAAATTTTGAGAAAGTTCAAATTGTAATCCGTTAACGGCGTGTGTAATATTGTTTAGATCAATGTCTTTAGCTTGCAGCTCAATCACTATTACAGAGTCTGCCTTGCCGTGGGTTGTTGTGGCAGATTCACTTACTACGGTTGCATAAACAGCTTCGGTATCAAACGATCCAAAGAACCATTCGTCGCCCATTTCCAGATCGCCTTTAAAGTAAAAGTGTTCCTCATTTTTATTCATCAACCCGGTAATCCCGATATTGTCAACAAATGCAAACTCACCCATCCAGCTGCTATGCAGGCAATAATGCGATCCCATTGCGGTATCGCGAAACATTTTGTTAAAAATAGTAACTGGTGTAGGAAGCATTAATTGCAATGCTGTCTACTTTAAAATCGATGTAACTGTTGTCGAATTCGTATCGATGTTCATCTACAAGCCTATTTATAAGCGCTTCGGTTTCGTACAGGTATTCCCTATCGGGGTTAATAACGGTGTAATCTTGAGCAAGAGCTGTTCCACAAACGGAAGCTAAGAATATAGATAGTAATGTTGTTTTCATGTTGGTTGGTTTAGATTTTTGAGAAGTTTGAATATATATTCAATACACCAATAAGCGGTGTTTACCCTAATCGAAAATCAAATTATTTTTTAAAAACTTTCAGATGCTTGGTTTGGTCTCCAGTTTTAATTTGCAAAACGTACATGCCTGCTGCAAAGCCCGATAGGTTCAATTGTATTTCGGTTTTATTTCGGAATGAATCTTTTAATATTGTTTTACCCGATACATCAACTAATTGTAATGTGCCTGTTGAATTTTGAGTTAAAGAAATATTTAAAATATCGTTAACGGGGTTGGGATAAATGTTGATCTGAATACTGGATGCTTCAAGGTTAGAAACACTATTTACAATACCTTCAAGATATACTGGCTCTCCCCATTCTTCATCTCCTTTTTTATAATAAACCAGGGATTCTCCTGCCGAAGCACCGTGGCAACTAAAGTTAAATTTTGAAAGGCCTAAATGCTCACCATAAGTTTTTTGTCCAGCCCCACAACCAACCGGAAGGTTAATGCAATTATCATACGCAGACCAGTCGGAATCTATTGTTTTAAACATGGTATTGCTTTCTGTAAACTGAACAGAATAAGCATCGTTGATATCGAGTGGAACTTTTTCGAACTGTTTCAACTCCGAAACAATATAGGTAACATCAATTGTATCTCTCGTGTATATACTGTCTGTTGTTGTAAAGTCACTCATTCTCCAGGTGTAGGCATACTCATCAATTACATAGCTAATTGTATCCAAATTGTTTGATACAGATTTCTCTAAAACCGTCCAATTGGTAGTTATTTCTTCTCCTTCAGTAACAAAGTCCCAAGCACCATAATAGAATTGTCTGTGAAATTCATCGCCAACATTAAAATCATAAATTTTATCGGAGGTTAAATTCAAAGTCCTTTCATCTGAGTTATTAAAACCTACTTGACGGATTGGTGTGCCATCAAGAGGGAAATTGTAAAAATCGACGGTTTGAAGTAATCCAAATTTTTTGGACAAAATAATTCTCGCTCCCTCTAGGGCTTCTCCTCCATTTCCAGATGACAAAATATATTCCTTTACTTCATCTAACTCACCATAAATGGTTGCTGAATATTCTTTATCTAGGTAAGCTGTAATTTCAGTAGACCCTCCATCAGAGTATATTACCCATTCGTCGCTTGCACTAAAAGGTTGGATATAAATTTCCTCCATCCACTTATTGTAAAAACTTGTTCCCCCACCAGGTTCAACTACTGCATACTCGCCCATCCAGCTTGCCTCAGCGCAATACGAATAATCACCCGTGTCTCTTAAAAATTTATTGAAATAGTAAATAGTATTTACTCCTGTTGAATCGATACTATCTACTCTGTGCCCTGTAAAACAAGAATCATTAAACAAGCAAGTATTATACAAGTCCGACAAATAAGCATCTGTTTGGTACATGTATGTTTTAGATGGATCGCCAATGGTGAATGCTTGACTGAATGCGAGTGTAGAAACTAATGTGAATGCAATTATCGTAAGTAGGCTTTTCGTCATTCTCTTGTGCTATTGATTAATTATTTACGGTGACCTATATAATTTACACCGTTGTACCCTATGTTCCTTAAAACTAGTGAATATTATTAAAACCCTAAATAATCTAGTGGCCTCAAATTTGAAAGCCATTTCCTAGAATAAGGCATATTGCATTTGAATACTAACTTTTTCGGTGAGAGCAAACTCTTAAGGTGAAAGAAAGCAAGAGCTTTCTTTTTATCATTTGCCCTAGCAGCGGGCGGCCGCTCACTTTTTTTCTTGAAAAAAAAACTAAGGAAAAAATTCAAGGCATCTGAATAATTCAGATAAAACTACGCCTTGAATTTCTCTCGCGCATACCAAGCCGTTCCTTTTTCTTTTCAAGAAAAACTCAACTTATGGAATGCTTACTAGGTCCGCCGAGAGGCGGGCAACCGCACAAAATCCAAGGCTTGTTTTACCCGCCCGTACCGAACGCTACGTTCGGGCGGGTGGCTGAATTGTTCAAAGGCCAGCCAAGAATGGAATTGGGCATCGTTCTTTTTTGAAGAGCTTAAAGCATTATGCCACATTCTAGGAAATGGCCAATTTGAAAGGATTATTCCAACTTATTAATCCCAAATGGGTTTAAGACGCATGTAATGGGATAATTGGTATATTCGATATTACAGATTTAAATATGATCGCATGAAAAAAATAATAATCTGGTTCTGTTTATTCGGAATTTCATTTGGAGCACTAGGCCAAGAAAGCCAATCTACCGACGAAATATTAATGGTGGCCGAGCAAATGCCTGCTTTTGATGGCGGTAAAAAAGCGCTCTTAAAATATTTAGAGGAAAAACTACTTTATCCGGAATACGAGTATGAACAGAGTATTGAAGGCACCGTTTACCTAAGCTTTGTTGTAATGGCTGATGGAAAAATTAGCAATCCGCAAGTAATGAGCGGTGTGGAAGGTGCCAAAAACTTCGACAAAGAAGCTATAAGAGTTGTAACGGCTATGCCAGCTTGGATTCCGGGTTTGCACAGCAAGCAGCCGGTTAATGTACGCTTTAGTCTCCCCATAGAGTTTAAGCTAAAAGGACGGTGGAAGAAAAAGTAAGATTGAAGAATAATAATAAACCAAATTAAAGTGAGAATGCGATTTCCAAATATATCAACAGTAAGTAAAGTAATGCTGTTTGTAGGCCTGCTAAGTTATAGTAGTGTTGCTATGAGTCAAAACAAAGAAGAAGAGTTGATGGTGATGGCTGTCGAGAAAATGCCTGAGTATATTGGTGGTTTGGACTCGTTGAAAGTTTATTTAGAAAAAAATGTTAAGTACCCTAAATATGAGAAAGATAACAACATACAAGGCAGGGTTTATGTTACATTTATAGTTGGCAAGGAAGGAAAGGTTAGGGAGGCCAGAATTCTAAGGTCTGTTGAAGGTTCTATCAACTTCGATCCAGAAGCGTTGAGGGTTGTGAATGAAATGCCTGATTGGATTCCTGGGATGCAACGTGGAAAACCAGTAAGCGTTCAGTTTAATTTGCCCATTAATTTTAGTTTGAAGAAAGTCAAGAAGAAGAAAAAAAGAAGAAAAAATAAACAATGAAATTTCTATCAATCATACTCGTCCCCCTACTCTTTATAAGCTGTAACCTGCAAGCACAGCGCGGAAAAATAAAAACCTATATGTCGGAAGATTGGGATTATTGGGAATTTGATTTAGGCGACAACTCTGGAAAGATAAAGACGTATATGTCGGAAGACTGGGACAGTTGGGAATATAGTTGTGATGAAGGGTCGGGTCGTATAAAAACTTATACGTCGGAAGATTGGGACCATTGGGAAGTTGATGGTGGTAATGTTTCTATTAAAACATATTCGAGCAACGACTGGGATCATTGGGAGATTAGAGGAAATGGATTTAGCATTAAAATGAGAACGTATTCGTCGGAAGATTGGGATTACTGGGAGATTTCTGGTGATGCATCGGGCAAGATAAAAACGTATATGAATGAGGATTGGGACTATTGGGAAATAGATGCAGACCTCTCTAAACTAGATAACAATGTAAGAATGGCTATTATGTTTGTCCCGATATTTACAAGTAGTATTTACCTTAGAAAGTTAACAGAATGAAATTAGGCATTGTAATTTATTCAAATGATCCAGAAACTGTTTGGAACGGTTTTCGACTTGGGATTTTTTCGCTAAAACAAAACAATCAAGTCAAGATTTTTCTATCGGCAAAGGGTGTTGAAGCGGAAGAGTTACCAGCGGATAAATTTGATGTGCCCGATTTAATGAATGAGTTTGTTAAAAATGGTGGCGAAATTTTAGCTTGTGCAACTGCTTTTAAAGTGAGGGGTTCTATGGGAACAAAATTATGTCCGATGTCGAGCATGGCCGATTTGTATGGTTTGATTGAAGAATCGGATAAGTTGATTAGTATTTAGATTTTAATGCTGTGCTGTGCTGTGCCATGACCTGAAGGACATGGCAAAATGCATTTCGTTTATTGTTGGCATTTTTCAAACCCCTCAGTCCAGCCCACTGCTATCCCAGCCCTACTTCGCTAAAGCTACGAAGGGTGATAGGAGAGCCGCTTGCATTTCGTTTCTTGTTTAATTCCCTACTGAAGCGGCGGCTTTTTCGCCGCCTAACTCGTTGTTTTGGAAACGATAGAAGCTAAATGCTTTAATCATATCAGGTTCTTTATCGTCTAAAATCATTTTTGCAGTGTTGAGACCACTGGCAGGGCCAGCTTTAAAACCATAAGTTCCCCAACCACAATTGAGATAGAAGCCTTCTATTTCGTTAATTTTAGAGATAATTGGACCATAATCAGGTGTCATGTCGCACAAACCAGCCCACGAACGCTGAACCTTAACGTTGTGCAAGATTGGAAAAAGCTCTAATACATGGGCTGCATAACCCTCTAAAAAGCCCAAAGTAGACTTCATTCCGAAGTGGGTGTAATTGTCTATTCCATTTCCACAAACTAGTTCACCTCTGTCTGTTTGACTTAGATAAATGTGTAAAGTAGAGCTTACCACAACGTGATGTAACCACGGCTTATAACTTTCTGTTACCATAGCCTGTAACGGGTGTGTAGTAATGGGTAACTTTAAGTTAACTTTTTTACACACTTCCGAGCTCCATCCAGCCACTGCAGAGAGCAATTTACCACAGTTAATTTGTCCTCGATTGGTTTTTACGCCAGTTACTTTACCCTTTTCAATAATAACTTCTTCAACTGTTGTAAGGTTGTGTACTTCCACCCCTAGCTTCTCCGCTTCTTTGCAATACGCCCAAACAACAGCATCGTGCCTAATTATACCTCCCGGAGGATGATACAATGCTCCCATAACAGGGTATCGAGGATGATCTGTGATGTCGATTTCGGGCAACATTTCTTTTACCTGCTTAGGATCTAGCATATAGCTATCTACATTCAATGCCTTGTTGTTCTCGGCTCTAGTAACCAAACCCGACATAGAAGACTCTGAATGCCCAAGCGTAAAGTGCCCTTGCTCACTAAACATAAGGTTAAAGTCTAGCTCTTGAGCCAAACCACGATACATGCTCATGCTTTGCTCGTAAAACTTAATTCCTTCTGGCGTACGGTAGTTAGATCGCAAAATGGCTGTGTTTCTACCAGAACCACCGTATCCAACAAACTTAGATTCGAGTACGCAAATGTTTTTCTGCCCCATCTTAGCCATGTAGTAAGCTGTAGCCAAACCATTTACCCCCCCACCGATTATTACTACATCGTAGCTTTTTTTCAGTTCATGTGTATTCCATAGTCTCTTCGTCATCTCTTCCTTTTTTTATACAAATGAGATTGGTACAACATTAACACCTGTTGGCATTAAACCAACCAGATGACCTACGTCCATTAATGCATCCATTAAAAAGTGGGCTAAATCTCTGTTGCAAACAATTAAATCTTTGCCTGCCATGCGGTAAATTGTACAATGAACCCCATGTACAGAAGTTTGAATAACTCGCCCCTCGCCTATTTTGTCGGTTATTAAATCGAATGCCGTTGAGCGCTCCCAAACCTCATTCCGATTACTGCCAGCAAGTACCAAACAAGCATAACCGCCACCAACAGCATAAGATTTCACCTTTGCGTGCTGCGTTTTCGATAATATTTCTTCTTGTTCACCAGCCAAACTCAAAACCAAGTATTCATCGGAAGTTAAGCGAAGAATAACGCTTTCCTTTTGAGCAATAGTGGCTCCTATCTCCATTTTAGCGGCATCAGCATTTAAGCCAGCAATGGCCTCATCAGCATCATCTCCTCTAACAATCACCTTTGCAATGTGCGACCAATCGGCCAAAACGCTGCCAGTTTCAATCTGTTTTTGCTCTTTGTCTGGCTGTCCGCAATCAACAACTATATTCCAGCCATCTGCATCAGCAAAATTGCCTTGCAGCTTGTTGTAAGCACTATTTAGCGGACTATCACTTCTTAATCTCATGCTTAAGATTTTAATTTAATTCCTTCTGGATCGTATAAACAATGGTCTAATACCTCTCCAGCTACATCGCTGCCGTTGGCACATCTAATCTGAATCTTAGTACCAGCTTCAGATAATTCCTTAGTTACCCAAGCCAAGCCAACTCCATGACCAAACACGGGTGCGTATCTCGAACTAGAAACACGTCCTACGATCTCTCCTGCTTTTAAAACCGCCACACCATCATCTGGAATCTGCGCCCCTTTTTCGAGCTTATAGCTCACCAATCGGTTTCTAATTCCTTTTTCTTTGAAGTCTTTCAAGAAAGCCTTTCCTATAAAGTTCTCTTTATCGTCTTTGATTGTAAAGCCCACACCTGCCTCAAAAGGATTCGAAAGCGCATCTGTATCAACACCCGGCAGCAAATGCCCCTTTTCTAATCTTAAGATTCGTTGCGCCTCTAGGCCAAATGGTTTAATGTGATATTTGCCTCCTTTTGCCATGATGTGACTCCACATAGATTCGCCTACTTCCGAGGGGAAATGAATTTCGTAACTAAGTTCACCCGTAAATCCTATTCGAAAAAGCATTACTTCTACGCCTTCTATCTCGGCTTCTCGGCACGACATATACGGGAATGCTTCGTTGTCCATATCGATGTCTACCAAATGCTCCATTAAGTCTCTCGACTTTTCGCCAGCAATATTAACCGCGGCATTTACCCCACTTAAATTTCGGATGTATGCTTCGTATCCATCGGTTAAAATCCACCATCGGAACAAACCTTCTATAGCATCCTGATTTCCAGTTGTGGTGCTCAGATAATAAACTCCATCCTCAACATGAGCCAGTGTGCCATCCTCGAAAATTATCCCGTCTTCCTTTATCATCGTGGAATAACGCACTTTACCTTGCGCTAACCTGGCAAACTTACCGGGGAACATAAAGTGAATAAACTTTAATGCATCTGGGCCAGATATTTCAATTTTTCCAAGTGTACTTACATCGATTATTCCGAGACCATTGCGAACGTTGAGCGCTTCCTGTAGGTTGTCTCCATAATCGCGTGCCCTTTTCCATTGCCCTGCGTTTAGGAAAGTGGCTCCATTATCTTCGTGCCAAGCGTGCATGGCAGTTCTTTTAACTGGCCCCAAATGTGGCGCACGACCAGCAAGCAAGCCTAGTTTAACCCCATTATATGGCGGTCTGTAAGTTGTTGGAGCTGCATCATTAATTCCTAAACCTGTGTCTTTTGCAGTTAATCGGGCTACGGCTTCGTGGCAAGTTTTACCCTGACATGGCCCCATGCCCATACTGCTGTATCTTTTCAATGTTTCTACCTGATCGAAACCTTCGGCAATTGAACCAATGGCTTCATTTCGGGTAACATCCATACAAGGGCAAATAAAATGATTGTCGCCACCACACTCAATATCAGCTGGTAATGCCATTATATTATCTTCAGGTTTTCTCGAATCTTCAATTGCTACTTCACCCTTGGCAGCTCTTTGCCCAACAGCAAAACCCTCGTTGTAAAGATGTCCGAAAGAGGCATAACCATTGATATCGCCAACGGCATACATATTTGGTGTGTCCTTAGTAATCTTTAACACCTCACGCTCTTTATCCCACGCAGGCTTGTGCCTTCCCATGGCCAATAAACTCAATTGAGTTTTATAACCAACTGCCATCACCAACATGTCGCAATTAAACGATTCCCCGCTTTGCTTACCGTCTTTGCTTCCAATGGCAACACCTGTAACGCATTTAGAACCTTTTGCTTTATGAATGGTTTGATTTTCGATCACCTTAATTCCCAATGCTTTTATTTCCTCAACTTCTTTGGTATTGGAAACACTAGAACGCCCATCTACTACCGCCAACACTTTGGTGCCAGCGCCATGTAACAATTTAGCTGTGTGATAACCTCCGTTATGCGTAGTAACCACTACCGCCTCGTTTGCTGGCTTAATGGCATGCATCGCAATTAATCGCTCTACACCTCTACCCGTCATAATGCCAGGCTTATCGTTGTTCTCAAATACTAAATGCCGATCTGTTGCTCCAGTGGCTATTACAATGTTTTCTGCTCTAATTTTAAACAAATCTGTTCCCGAATAAGCTGCAACGAGGTTGTCTTCGTAAACGGCAAACACCTGCGTGAGCGTCATCACTTCCAAATTGGGATTACCCAATATCTCGAACATGAGCAATTTCCCAGCCTCATTTTCCGAAATTTCATTCAATTCAGTATCTGCACAACCGTTTACATTTACAAAAGTGTGCTGCGAACGACCGCCTATATTTGCTTGTTCCTCAATTAATAATACTTTTTTACCAGCATCTAAAGCGCCTTTAGCTGCTGCCATTCCCGCAGGACCAGCGCCAATAACGCAAACTTCTGGAAATCTATATCGTTTTTCGTAACGGGTATCTACCGCGTGCCCTTTGGTGTCGATACTGCCTATTCCGGCAGCTTTACGAATAATGGGTTCAACAATTTTCCAAACCCATTTGGGCTTGTGGAACATTTTATAGTAAAAACCATAAGGTAACCAGCGAATTACGGTGTCGTTTATCGCCATTAAATCGTTTTCTAAAGAACCCACATGATTTTGAGAAATTACAGCCATCCCCTTTTTAGCCATAATGGTGTCGGCACGAAGGTTTGGCGCATGATCGATGGTAACCAACGTTTCGGGCCCCTGACCAAAGTTGTCTTTTAGTCCGCGTGGACGGTGGTATTTAAAACTTCTTGATACTAATTGCTGTCCGGCTGCATACATAGCACTTGCTACTGTGTCGCCTTCGTTGGCAGTAATCGTTTTACCATTAAAGGTAAATGTGAATGAATCTGAATAGCTGGGAAGACTTATAAAGTCGTGCTTTTCGATTCTTTTTACTTTCGACATAATTTAAACCTTTACTTTAATTACTAAATTACACCTCACTAAACCACTGGCTTTTATGACTTAAATTATCCATCGAATCTCGATCAACAATAAACCATCTCTTACAACCATTTCCATGATACCACCACTCTCGGTTCATCCCTGTAGGGTTTTCGTCCATGTAAACGTAATCAACCCATTTGTCGAAGGACGCAGCTGCATCAGGCCTTTTATTATAAGAACCTTTGTACGAAAACTCTCCTACGTTTCTTTTGCCACAGTTTGGGCAGGTAAGCATAAAGCTCATTGTTTAAGTATTGGTTATAACGTAAATATAGATATTGAATTTAGCAGATGGAAAACAATAATGAAGGGTTGGTTGCTACTTATCAACACGATTTGAACTATTTATGGAGGGAATTTTTTAAGTGTTAAGTGTTAAATATTTTACCTCCATGGCTATGCCGCGCCCTAAAGGACACGGCAAAAACATTTCGTTGTGTTTAAACTTTCTTTTAGATTAAAAGAAGGCATTTCGTTCTTGCTGCTGGGTTTGCCCTAAAAGACAAGACTCAATGACATGATTAAGATATAAATCCGAAGGACTTCACACTTAAAAAATGCACACGATAGTAACAAGTGCTTAACCTAAACTATAATAAACCTTACCGCCTAGATGCCGCATTAAATCCTTTCCCTGGATACCAATCAGTACCAGCTAATGGGAGTTTTGCCATTGCAGCGGCTTCCATTGTTAAGGCCACCATATCTTCTGGCTCTAGGTTATGTACGTGCGATTTACCGCATGCTCTTGCTATTGTTTGAGCTTCTAGCGTAATGGTTCTTAAATAATTTGCTAGTCGCTTCCCTCCTTTTACAGGATCTAATCTGTCGGATAATTCTTTTGTTTGGGTTGAAATACCTGCTGGATCGTTGCCTTTGGCGTAATCGTGGTAGAAACCAGCTGATGTGCCTAGCTTATTGTAGTCTTCTTCAAACTCTGGGCTATTATCGCCTAATGCAATTAACGCAGCCGTACCAACAGATACCGCATCGGCACCAAAGGCTAAGGCTTTCGCCACATCTGCACCCGAACGAATTCCGCCAGATACAACGAGTTGCACTTTGCGGTGCATGTTCATTTCTTGTAAAGCCTCAACAGCCAATCGAACTGCTGGTAAGGTTGGAATCCCTACATTCTCGATAAAAACATCTTGAGTAGCGCCTGTACCGCCTTGCATACCATCTAAAACAATTACATCTGCCCCAGCTTTTACTGCAAGCATTACATCGTAATAAGTTCTGGTAGCACCAATTTTAACATAAATCGGCTTCTCCCAATCGGTGATTTCTCTAAGCTCGTTGATCTTAATGGTCAAATCATCTGGCCCTGTCCAATCTGGATGTCGACATGCACTTCTTTGATCGATGTCTTTTGGCAAGCACCTCATCTCTGCAACACGGTCGCTGATCTTTTGGCCTAACAGCATTCCGCCGCCACCGGGTTTAGCCCCCTGACCTATTACTACTTCTATGGCATCTGCTTTTCGTAAATCATCTGGATTCATTCCGTATCTGGATGGCAAATATTGATAAACCAATTGAGAAGAATGGCCACGCTCTTCGGGCGTCATGCCTCCATCGCCGGTGGTAGTACTGGTTCCTACTTCGTTTGCGCCTCTACCCAACGCCTCTTTTGCATTGGCAGAAAGTGAACCAAAACTCATTCCAGCAATGGTAATCGGAACCTTTAATCTGATTGGTTTCTTAGCGAATCGTGTACCTAAAAGCACATCAGTTCCGCATTTTTCACGATAGCCCTCTAGTGGATATCTTGATACACTTGCTCCAAGAAATACCAAATCGTCGAAGTGAGGCATCTTACGCTTGGCTCCAAACCCTCTAATTTCGTACATCCCCTCGTTAGCAGCACGTTGAATTTCTGCTATAACTCTTCTATCAAATAGAGCCGATTCTCTTAAACGTGAATTATCTGAACTCATAATTAGTATGCGTCAACATTATCAATCTTGAAATTATACAGCTCTCTTGCAGAACCATATCTCGTAAAGTCTTCCACTTTGTGGTCGGTGATGCCTGCTTTTTCAAGCAAGTCGCCCAATTCTTTTTTATGCTCGTCGCGCATTTCCTTTTGAATGCAATCGGCGCCCAAACTTTTAACAACTCCTTTAACGTATAAATGTGCTTCGTAAAGCGAATCTCCTAGTGCATCGCCAGCGTCGCCGCAAACAACCAAATTGCCTTTCTGCCCCATAAATGCCGACATGTGCCCTACTGATCCTTTAACCACAATGTCGATGCCTTTCATAGAAATGCCACATCTAGATGATGCGTTGCCATCAATCAAAAGCAAACCACCAACACCGGTAGCTCCCGCCGACTGGCTTACGTTGCCTTTTATGTGTACCAAGCCCGACATCATGTTTTCGGCCACACCAGTACTGCAACTCCCATTAACAATTACTGTGGCCTCCTGATTCATACCTGCGCAGTAATAACCAACATGTCCGTTAATTTCTACCGTTACTGGTACGTTTAAACCAACCGCTACATTGTGCATCCCCTTAGGGTTTTCCACTGTCCAGTTGGTTTTATCTGTGTCTGCTGTTAAATCGTGCAGTTGCTGATTGAGCTCACGCAATTCTGTTTTTGCTAGATCTATTGTTTCCATCCTCTCCTAATTATGACTCCAACTATAAACAACTCCCGGTTCTGGCTCCCAAATATTGGCGTTGGCAGCTCCTGGCAAATTCGACAAGGCTTGATATTCTGACGCCATTGCCACGTAATCATCTGTTTCTGCTAATACGGCAGGCTTACATGCAATTGGGTCTCTCATAGCAGCGAAGCCATCTTTTGTACCCACCGCAAACGTAAAGAATCCGTCTAAATCATCAACAGCAGATTCTAAAGCCTCTTTAATTGTTGAGCCTTCGTTAATTTTCCACATCAAATAGGCTGCTGCAACTTCCGAATCGTTTTCTGTTTGAAATTTAATGCCTGCATTTGCCTGCAACCATTGCCTTAATCGGTTGTGATTTGACAATGAACCATTGTGTACCAAACAAATATCTTTTCCTGTAGTAAAAGGATGCGAACCTGCTGTGGTTACGGCACTCTCCGTTGCCATACGAGTATGCCCAATAATGTGCGAACCTGTAAGTTTACTGACATTAAAACGTTTTACAATTGCCTCGGGCAGTCCTACTTCTTTTAAAATCTCAATTGATTGACCAATGCTCATCAAAGTTAATTCTGGATGATTTACATCCAACCAATCACTAACTTCAGCATCGTTAGCCGACATGGTAAATATGGCATGGTTCGAATTCAAGATAAAAGTACTGTCAACTCCCAATTTATCCTTTAGTGACGCTTGAATAGCAGGCCAGTTATAATCATCATCGGGATGCTGAATAGTAACCTTAATTTGATCTCCACTCACCTCACTTCCATAAAGTGCCAAACCAGCACTATCTGGCCCTCTGTCGGTCATACAAACCAACATAGGCGCAAACATTTCGCCTATCTTACTTTCTAGTTCCTTGTTTTTTAAAAACAATGCAACAATTCCACACATAGTTCTTCTCTAATAAAATTCTAAATATCTATCTCGCTCCCAATCTGAAACATGCTTGTGGTATTCGTTCCACTCCTGACGTTTAATTTTAATGAATTCGCCAATTATATTTTCACCCAATGCTTTCGTAATCACTGTATCATTTTCTAAATGATCGATTGCTTCCGACAAAGTAGCTGGCAACATGCCAATGCCTCTAGCCTCTCGCTCTTTAGCGGTAAGGGTGTAGAAGTTTACATTATTAGGTTTACCGGGGTTGATGTTGTTCGCAATACCATCCATACCAGCAGCAATTATTGCAGCGGTAGTTAAATATGGGTTGGAAGAACTATCGCCTGCTCTAAACTCCAACCGACCATAAGGCACTCGAACAAAGGCGGTTCTGTTGTTATCGCCATACCCCACAAAGGCTGGTGCCCATGTTGAGCCAGAAGCTACATCCAGGATTCCTAAACGTTTGTATGAATTAACCGAAGGACAAGCAATAGCAGTTATGGCTTGCGCATGCTTCATAATTCCGCCTAAAAACTGGTAGCCCATTTTAGAAAGCCCCAAACCGTTCTTGTCTTTATCGTCTTGAAAAGCATTCTTTACCTTATCGTTACCAACAGATAAATGCATGTGCATGCTGTTGCCCGTTTTGTCGGAGAATGGCTTAGGCATAAAGCTAACAATAGCACCGTACTTACGTGCAATAGCAGATGCAGCCATTTTAAACAGGATGTATTTATCGGCAGACCTTACCCCGTCATCGTAGGTGAAATTGATTTCGTATTGTCCGTTGCCATCCTCGTGATCTATTTGATACACATCTAAACCAGCAGCTTTAACATCGGTAACCAATTCTGAAAGAAAATCAGATATTTGCTCCATGCCATTATAGTCGTAGCAAGGCTTTTCTAACTTGTCGTTATTAAGAATAGGTGCTAATTCTCCTGTTTGTGAATCCTTTTGAAGCAAGAAAAACTCAGGTTCTAAACCAGAATAGAAAGTCATTCCAGTTTCTTTCTTAAATTTTTTCATCATATTTTTAAGCACAACCCTCGAATCGAAATCGCATGGTTTGTTGTTTACATAACCATCGCAAGTAATGCTGGCGTAACCGGGCATCCAATCAATTACGGTAAGTGTACTCAGATCGCCACGCTGCATTAGGTCGGGCCCCTCGGGTCCCATTCCGTACCCCCACAAGGCAAAGCCAGCAAAACCGGCTCCATCATCTAAAATCAGATCTAAGTGATCGGCGGGCACAGACTTGGTCTTTGCAACGCCATGAATATCTACGAATTGAGCCAATACAAACTTGATGTCGTGCTCTTCAAGATATTTTTTTGCTTCTTCTCTTTTCATGCTTTTTATGATGTTGTAAATATGAAAATAAATCTTCAAAATTCCACTCGATTTTCCAGAGATATTGACACAATCTGCTGCATTAGATCATTTTCTGAAATTTACCTGAATTTACACGTGTTGGTAATTTCGCGTATTTCTTAGAAGGGATTAATAAAAAACACGATATCCCACTAGGGACAGTATCTCTTTAATGAATATTAAACATACAAACCATTGATGCTTACAATTACACAGGGCAATCGGGTCTAAATTAGCCCAATTCTAAAGGAAGATTGTTCGCAATTAACTGTTTAAAAACCAGTCAAATACACTATTGAAAGCTTGCACAGTCAACTGATTGATAGTGTCTTGCAAGTAAAAATGACTAAAAATCCGTTAGGCTATTTTTCTGTTTTGAAAGACCCTAGAATTAACCGTACCAAACTTTATAATTTAGAAGCTATTATTTTTCAAACAGTATCAGCAATAATTTCAGGATGTGATTCGTGGACAGAAATCGAACTTTTTGGAGAAACAAAAAAAG
>JABSPQ010000083.1 GCA_013214205.1 Flavobacteriales bacterium | reverse complement strand
TTTTACCGATAGATTCATCATGAGATATCCTGTTTTTATGACTGTAAAGATTAATTTCTGTAGTGTCTTGAATACTCAATACTACTCGACCTTTTATAGCGCAGCCACACAAGTCAGTAATTTGTTTTGCGATTTCTTCTTCTGTGGTATTATCGTTTCTTAGAAAACGATACCAAGCTCGTTGGCTGGTATTATCATTTGATATTTGACGAATTGAGTGAACACATTTGGTAAATAATTCACTGACCATCTTTCTTGCTCGGAGCTGTAACCTGCGGTCTCCAAAGCATCCTTCAAAATCTATTTCCATTTTGGGACACCAAGATACTCAAAATACTTGTGTACACACGGTAGCTAAAAGAAAGGGGAGCTGCTTTTAATGCCGTTTATTCAATTATTATTCTTGGTGAAAAGAATAACGGTAGTCTTCTGCAGGAACTAAAGTTTCTTTAATCGTTCTTGGTGAAGTCCATCTAAGATTGTTGAGTATAGAACCTGCTTTGTCGTTGGTTCCAGATGCTCTTCCGCCACCAAATGGTTGTTGGCCTACAACTGCTCCAGTACATTTATCATTAATGTAGAAGTTACCAGCGCAGTTTTTTAACGCTTCAGAAGCTTCGTCAATTGCATATCTGTCTTGAGCTATAATAGATCCAGTTAAAGCATAAATACTAGTTTCATCAACTAGTTTAAGTGTTTCCTCGTACTTGTCGTCCTCGTATATAAAAATGGTTAACACAGGGCCAAAAAGCTCTGTAACCATTGTGTCGTATTGAGGATTCGTTGTTACTATAACAGTAGGGTGAATAAAATATCCTTCCGACTTATCGTAAGTACCACCAGCAATAACTTCAGCATCACTAGCTTCTTTAGCTCTATCAATATAACCAGCTAATTTGTCAAACGATCTTTCATTGATAACCGCATTAACGTAATTAGTGAAATCTTCAACAGGTCCCATTTTAATACTATTAACCTCTCTTACTAGTTTTTCTTTAATGGCTGGCCACAAACTTTGTGGAACATAAGCCCTGGAACAAGCAGAGCATTTTTGACCTTGGAATTCGAAAGAACCTCTAATCAATGCAGTTGTTGCAATGTTAACGTCTGCCGATTTATGAACTAAGATGAAATCTTTACCACCTGTTTCACCGCTAATTTTAGGGTAAGTCCTGTAATTTCTAATGTTTTTAGCAATCGTTTCCCATATAGTTTGGAAAACATCTGTTGATCCTGTGAAGTGGATCCCAGCAAAATCACGATGAGAGAATATTACCTCACCACAATCTGGGCCATCTACGTATACCAAGTTGATTACTCCGTCAGGCAATCCTGCTTCTTTTAGTATTTGCACTGCAACTTGACAAGAATATATTTGATCGTCGGATGGTTTCCATACAACAGTATTTCCCATCATTGCAGCAACAGTAGGAAGGTTGGTAGCAATTGCAGTAAAGTTAAAAGGCGTTAATGCAAATACAAACCCTTCAAGCGGTCTGTATTCTAGTCTGTTCCATACCCCATCACCAGATTCTGGTTGATTAGAATAAATTTCCTGCATGTACTGAACATTGTATCTAAAGAAGTCGGCTAGTTCACATGCAGCATCAATTTCTGCTTGAAAACAGTTTTTAGACTGGCACAACATAGTTGCAGCGTTAATTTTAGCACGGTATTTTCCAGCAACTAAATCAGCAGCTTTTAAAAATATAGATGCTCTTTCTTCCCAAGCTAGGTTGACCCAAGAATCTTTTGCTGCCAAAGCTGCGTCTATTGCATCAGTAACATGTTGCTTAGTTCCAAAATTAAAATGACCCAATAAATGTTTGTGGTCATGGGGTGGATGCATGGAGATTTTGTTATCCGTTCTAATTTCTTTTCCACCAATGTACATAGGTGCATCAATAACAGTAGAACGCATTGCTTCTAATTCGGCTTTTACAGCTATCACTTCAGGTGAACCTGGTTTATACTCTAATGTTGGCTCGTTGAAAGCCGGTTGTGGTGAAAAAAATCCATTTGCCATAATGTGTAATATTTTAATTTAATGTACTTATAGTAATGTAGTGCGTGTTTTGAATACAAAAATATGACCGTCGTTAACGGGGTATACTTTGCTTTCAGATGGTAAAATTAAGACAAACGAATTCTAAATAATCATTAAAGTTTTTTTAACGTAAACGCTTTAAATATTAGATGCAAATTCTGATATCCGCCTTATTCTTGGCATGTATTGCTGAGAATAAAACTTAAAGTTTAATTAAGCTTCTGCGGAACGATTAATTCGAATTGAGGAACTTCTACTTCAAACATTGTTTTGTCGTCAGTTCTAGCCATCATATATCGTCCTTTCATATTGCCTAAATCGGTTGTAATATTGCACGACGATTGATAAGTGTAGACTACTCCTGGTTTAAGAACAGGTTGTTGACCAACAACTCCTTTCCCTTCAACTTCTCGATGTTCTCTACTCGAATCATGAATATACCAATGCCTTCTTAGCAGTTGCACAGTAAAGTCATTTTGATTCTCGATGGTGATCTCGTAATGAAAGATGTAATATGCCTTATCTGGATAGGAGTTTCGTTCGTCAAATTTAGTTTGAACACTCACTTTAACACCTTTTGTTAGCAATGCTTTCATTATCAATAGAATTGAATTAAAGCAATAATAGCATTTTATTATCGCCCATCTAAAAAAAACGAGCAATACTTGCTAACAATATTTGAAATGATAAATGATTGTAAATGCGCGTAGGGCTGGTAAGTCCTCTTAATTAATAGATTGGATCCCTATTTAAAATCTTGATGATTTGAAGATTTTGTATCCAATAAGTTTGTCGTAATCGTCGCTAAGGGTTCTGTGGTAAATTAAAATCATATACTCGTTATTGGTTACAAAGTGCGTACCTTCTATAAAACCCATGTCGCCGGCAGTTTCACCATCTTTAAGAAACATATAGGCATAATTGTAATAACCTTGTTTTAAAAATATCGATTTCTCATAAGCTTTTGTCGCGATGTTATACTCTAATCTATACTTAGAATCATAGTTCCAATTAGACAGTTCTCCAAAAACGTATAAATTCCCATCGGCGATAGGTTCGTCGTAGGCTAAACTGAAATTTACCCATGCATAATCAGGATGAATGTTGTTATCGGTTCCTTCTTGCACTTTAATAAGATACTTCCCATTTATATCTGGCGTGCTAGAATAAGTGCCAAATGTTCTTTTTATGTCTCTATTAAGTATAACGTGATTAATTGTGTCGAACAAATTCTCTTTAACATGCTGCGTTCTGTATCTAAAACTCTTCATATCAAAGAACCGAAACTCGTTTCCGCCAATAAATACGTTTTCTTCATCATAATCATAAATCAGTTCCTTATCGTTGATAAACGTTGGTTGTAAACCTCGGATGGCGTTGTCCCATCTGCCATTTTGAAGAATCACAATCTTTAAATCCTGAAAAGGGTCATCTATCCGGTAGGAGCCCCTGTCTAATCTAAAATCGATTTCTTGTTTATATTCTCTCTGAAGTATTTGTGTTGCTCTCTTTAACTTAGGCGCAATGGCAATTTTATTGTCTACCACTAAAAAACGCATTGTGAATACGACGTTATCTGGATTATAATCTTCGAACACCTTAATAATGTAGTTACCCGAAACAACAATTTTCATATTTAAAGAAGGAAACTGTAGACTATAATGTATGTACTCCTGAATAGTATTGAAGGAAAACTCATAATCCGTTATATCGCCATTTTCGAAACCATCAATGTATTCCATCGAACTTATTCCAGAAGGATTCCATTTAGAATCGCAATGAACCAGTTGGTAATTGTAGATTTTGGGCTCGTCAGATAAATAATCGAACGAAAGCATTAGTCTGTCGTCGGTATTTAAATTGATAATAGGAAAACCAAATTGGTTGCCACGTGGCGCCAATTGAATTGTATTAATGCTGTCTTTGTAAATTTTATTCTCATACGAGAGAATATTAGATTCAAAATAATCTACTTCTTCTGCAATAATTACTTCCGTTGAGTCTGATTCTGTGGAAATCGTCGTAATATTTGACGTTGTTCCGCACGAAAACAGAAAAATGGAGGCCGAAATAAAAGACAAAAGGGAAATCGAGTGTCTTTGAGCTGTTTTATTCAATTTGTTTTTTTCTTGTATTAACTAAACTTTTGTCCTGTAATAACCGTATGCTGAGGCCATAAGGATAAATGTGTTTTGCTGATTTCAATTTTGAAACGTGATTGACTGAAATAATACCTGTTTTTCTCTTCTAAAATTAAACAAATTTATACATTTGACCCTATCAAAAAAATGGGGTGACCATTAAAGATGGTGAATATAAAAATAACAAAAGGAGTAGATATCAAGTTAACAGGAGAGGCTGAAAAAGTGCTTGTCTCTGTGGATATGCCTGATACGGTGGTTGTAAAGCCGCCGGATTTTGAAGGCCTCACTCCGAAGTTGACCGTAAAAGCAGGTGATAATGTAAAGGCTGGGAGCGTATTGTTCTATGACAAGAACAACGACCAAGTTAAATTTACAGCTCCAATTAGTGGAGAAATTGCTGAAATTGTTAGAGGTGCCAAGCGAAGAATCTTAGAAGTTAGAATTCTTGCAGATAAAGAAATTCAATTTGAGGAGTTCCAAAAAGGTGATCCCAACTCGATGAGTAAGGATCAAATTGTTGATAATTTGCTTAAATCGGGTGTTTGGCCTTTTATTAGACAAAGACCTTTTAGCTCTATTGCTAATCCATCGGATACACCTAAAGCAATTTTTATTTCGTGCTTTGATACGAATCCATTGGCTCCAGACAGCGACTTTGTGTTGCATAGTAAGGGAGACAATTTCCAAAAAGGATTGGATGCCATTTCTAAATTGACGGAAGGAAAGGTTCATTTGAACATCAATCCAGAAATAAAAGTTTCTAAAGTGTTTTCGAATTCTAAAGGAGTTCAAATAAATAATGTAACTGGTCCACACCCTGCAGGTAATGTAGGTGTTCAGATCCATCACATCGATCCAATAAACAAAGGCGACATTGTTTGGTATTTATCGCCACAAGATGTTTTAACAGTAGGAGCTTTATTTGCAGAAGGCAAATTTGATGCTTCAAGAATTGTTGCTTTAACAGGTTCTTCTGTTAAAAATCCTAAATATGTTAAATCATATGTAGGAACGGCAATTACGAAGATTGTTAAGGACAATGTAGAAGCAGGCAATCAAAGGTACATAAGCGGTAATGTATTATCGGGTTCAAAAATATCTAGCGATGGTTATTTAGGATTCTATGACGCTCAAATTACTGTTATTCCTGAAGGGGATGAGCCAGAATTTATGGGATGGATGGCACCGGGCTTGGATAAAATGAGTGTTTCAAGAACATTTTTGTCTTGGTTAATGCCTTCAAAAAAATACACGCTTACTACTAACTTAAGAGGAGAAGAAAGAGCATATGTGATGACAGGTCAGTATGAGCAAGTATTCCCTATGGACATTTACCCAATGCATTTGATTAAAGCGATAATGGTTGGTGATATAGAATTAATGGAGAATTTAGGAATCTACGAAGTAGCTCCTGAAGACTTTGCACTTTGCGAATTTGTTTGTACATCTAAGATGGATGTTCAGGAAATTGTAAGGGAAGGAATTGAAATGGTTAGAGAAGGATAATGAAAGCATTACTGGACATATTAGCTAAAGTAAAGCCCAACTTTGAGAAGGGTGGAAAGTTAGAGAAGTTTTTCCCTGCTTACGATGCGCTGGAAACATTTATGTTTGTTCCTGGACACACAACAAAGTCTGGATCGCACATTAGAGATGGTATAGATTTAAAGAGAACCATGATTACCGTGGTTTTGGCAATGATTCCTTGTTTGATTTTTGGAATTTGGAATGCAGGTCATCAACATTATTTGGCTTTAGGCGAATTTATTGGCTTAGGCGAGGGGATGACAGAGAAAATGATGGTTGGTGCCATGTTGGTGTTACCTATTGTTGCTGTTTCCTATGGAGTAGGATTGGGAATTGAATTTGCTGCAGCGATTATTAGAGGACACGCATTAAATGAAGGTTTCTTGGTTTCGGGAATGTTAATTCCTTTAATTATGCCAGTTGGTGTTCCTTTATGGATGGTAGGTGTTGCTACAGCTTTCGCTGTTATTATAGGTAAAGAAGTATTTGGTGGCACAGGGATGAATATAGTAAACCCTGCCATAACTGCTAGAGCGTTTTTATTCTTTGCTTATCCATCGGATATGTCGGGTGATAAAGTTTGGGTTGACACTACTTTAAATGAAGGACAAAAATTAGTGGATTCGTACACCGGAGAAACTATTTTATCTCAAGCTATTAATAATGGAGAAAAGTTTGTAGGAACAGGAGGTGAACCGCTGTCTACCATGGATTTGTTCTATGGTTTTATGCCAGGTTCTATTGGCGAAACGTCTACATTGGCTTGTTTAATTGGAGCTGCGGTTTTACTACTTACAGGTATAGCAAGCTGGAGAACAATGTTTTCTGTTGGAGTGGGCGGTTATGTTATGGCGTTAATCTTTAACGTTTGGGCAGCAACTCCATTCATGACGGTTGAACCTTTCACACAATTAATGATAGGTGGTTTTGCTTTTGGAGCGATTTTCATGGCAACAGACCCTGTAACTGCAACACAAACTAATACGGGGAAATATATTTACGGCTTTTTAATTGGATTTTTTGCAATCATGTTCAGAGTATTCAACCCTGCATATCCAGAGGGTATGATGTTGGCTATTTTATTTATGAACGTAATGGCACCTATAATTGACCATTATGTATTGAATGCGAATATTCAAAAAAGAATGAAAAGAGCTAACGCTTAAGGGATATGGATAAGAATAGTAACAAAGCTACTTTCATATTTGCTACAATAATGGTTATTATTGTTGGAACTGTGCTAGCTTTTACGGCAGAAATTTTAAAGCCTTTTCAGGCTGAGAATGTTCGCAGAGAAAAAATGCAAAACATTCTTATGGCTGTTAAAGTTGATACAACTAGAGATGGAGCCGAAGGGTTGTTTAATGAATACATAAAAGAACAAGTTGTTTTAAACAGCAAAGGTGAAAAAATTGGCGATGATGCATTTAACATTAAGTTAAAAACAGAATTAAAGAAGGATATTACAGAACAACAGTTTCCGTTGTACTTGTGCGAAAAAGATGGTGAACAATATTACATCGTAGAGGTAAGAGGAAAAGGTTTATGGGGTCCAGTTTGGGGGTATATAGCTTTGGAAGATGATATGAACACTGTTTTTGGTGCTACTTTCGATCACAAGGGAGAAACTCCTGGTTTGGGTGCAGAGATTACTACCGATGCGTTTCAAAATGCTTTTATAGGTAAAAAGATTATGGAAGGTGGAGAATATTCAGCAATTGTAGTTGTGAAAGGCAATGCATCAGGCGATCATCAGGTAGATGCACTTTCAGGAGCAACAATTACGAGTGTAGGTGTATCAAATATGATTGGGTTAGCGTTTATAAACTATCTCCCGTATTTCAAGGAATTGAAAAAATAATAAGATGAGTGAAGCAGCAGAAGAACTAAAGGCACCGGCGATTAAAGAGAAATCGGAACCTTTATTTTCTAAAAAAAACAGAAAATTACTTTCTGATCCGATGGACGATAACAATCCTGTTACGGTTCAAGTATTGGGAATTTGCTCTGCTTTGGCTATTACTGTGCAATTAGAGCCATCTGTAGTAATGGGAGTGTCTGTAATTGTTGTTTGCGCATTTTCGAATTTACTTATTTCGTTAATCAGAAATTTAATTCCAGACAGAATTAGAATTATTGTTCAATTGGTTGTAGTTGCGTTTCTAGTAATCTTGGTTGACCAAATATTAAAAGCTTTTGTTTATGATGTAAGCAAGCAATTAAGTGTATTTGTTGGGTTAATTATTACCAACTGTATCATTATGGGTAGGCTAGAGGCATTTGCATTGCAGAACAAACCGTGGCCAGCATTACTTGATGGAATAGGAAACGGTGCTGCGTATGGTGCAGTGTTGGTACTGGTTGCTTTCTTTAGAGAGTTATTGGGATCTGGAAAGTTATTTGGAGCAGATATGTTGCTATGGTTGGGGTATGAGCCAAACGGAATGATGATATTACCTCCGATGGCATTGATAGTAGTTGGGTTGATTATTTGGGCACAACGAGCTAGAAATACAAAATTGATTGAAACGCATTAAGAAGTAAACTATGCAAGATTTAGTAAACATATTTATTAAAGGCGTATTCATCGAGAATATGATCTTTGCCTACTTCTTAGGCATGTGTTCGTATTTAGCGGTTTCTAAAACAGTAAATACGGCTGTAGGTCTTGGATTCGCAGTAATCTTCGTACTATGTGTTACGATCCCTGTTAACTATTTATTAGAAAAATTTATTTTAAGTGCTGGAGCACTTGAATGGGCTGGCATGCCAGATGTGGATTTAAGTTTCTTGAGTTTTATCATGTTTATTGCCATCATCGCTTCAATTGTTCAATTGGTTGAAATGTTGGTTGAGAAGTTTGCACCAGCTTTATATGGCGCACTAGGAATTTTCTTACCACTTATCGCAGTAAACTGCTCCATCCTAGGTGGCGCGTTGTTTATGCAAGAAAGAGAGTTTGAGACATTAACAGAAGCTACCGTTTTCGGATTTGGTTCGGGAGTTGGTTGGTTACTTGCAATTGTTGCAATTGCCGCAATTAGAGAGAAAATTAGATATTCAAATGTGCCTGCACCTTTAAGAGGGTTGGGAATTACATTTATTATCACAGGACTAATGGGAATGGCGTTCATGAGTTTCATGGGCATAGAATTAGGATAAGAAAGAGGTTATGATTTATCTAGAAATGGGACCAACAATAATTGCAGCAGTAGGGGCTTTCCTATTCTTTACTTTATTGTTAGTAAGCATTATCTTATTTGCAAAAGCAAAGTTGTCACCAAGCGGTGCAATCACATTAAGTATTAACAATGGTGAAAGAACCATGGAAGTTGAGGGTGGTGGAACCATCTTATCTACACTTGGAACTCAAGGAATCTTTTTACCTTCTGCGTGTGGTGGTGGTGGAACTTGTGTTCAGTGCCGATGTCAAGTAATTAGTGGTGGTGGTGACATTTTACCAACAGAAAAGCCTCACTTTACAAGAAAAGAAATTGCTGATAACTGGAGATTAGGTTGTCAGGTTAAGATTAAGGAAGACATGGAAATTCAGGTTCCTGAAGAAGTATTGGGAATCAAGGAATGGGAAGCAACTGTTGTTTCTAATTACAACGTAGCGTCTTTTATCAAGGAATTTGTAGTTGAAATTCCTGAGGATATGGATTATAAGGCTGGTGGTTATATTCAAATTAAGATTCCAGCAGGAGAGATTAAGTTTGCTGATATGGACATTGAGGCACATCCAAAAGAGCATCCAGGTGAACCTGATAAGTTTCAATATGAGTGGGATAAGTTTAAATTGTGGCCACTTTCAATGAAAAATGACGATGAAGAAATCGTTAGAGCTTATTCAATGGCTAGTTACCCTGCAGAAGGAAGAAAGATTATGTTGAACGTTCGTGTGGCTTGTCCTCCGTTTGATCCTAAAGTAGGTGGATGGATGGATGTAAATCCTGGAATTGCATCTTCTTATATCTTCGGTAGAAAACCAGGTGACAAAGTTACTATCTCTGGCCCTTATGGTGAATTCTTTATTCATGAGACAGATGCAGAGATGATTTATATTGGTGGTGGTGCTGGTATGGCTCCGATGAGATCTCACCTTTATGAGTTATTCAAAACGCTTAAAACTGGTAGAAAAGTTACTTATTGGTATGGTGGTAGATCTAAACGAGAGTTGTTCTATGTTGACCATTTTGAAGAGTTAGCTAAAGAATTCCCGAATTTCAGGTACTACCTTGTGCTTTCAGAACCGATGGAAGAGGATAACTGGGTTGAGAAAAAGGACATGGATGATACAGTAGGAGATGGTTTCTTAGGATTTGTACATTTAGCTGTAATCAAGTATCAACTTGAGGAGCACGATGCACCTGAGGATATTGAGTTCTATTTCTGTGGACCTCCAATGATGAACCAAGCTGTTCTGAAGATGTGTGATGATTGGGGCGTTCCTGAAGAAAACGTGTCATTTGATGATTTTGGAGGCTAGTTCTATCCGCTTTATATTCAATAAAACTTTCTTAAATAATTTAACGGCACTTGGCCTGTGCTTCGCTTTGGCGTCGTGTGGCAACGTTAATAACGATGGTAATCCCAAAGATACAAGGAGCTATATGGCTGCAAAAGGGGAGGCGCAAGGAACATTCTACGTTGTTAAATACAAAGCCGATCAAAATCTACAACCAGGTATAGATTCTATCTTAGAAATAATCGATTTATCCATGTCGGGATATATGGATGCATCCATAGTTTCTCGTGTTAATAGGAACTCATCTACAGTTCAAATTGATAATCATTTTGCAAATGTGTTCAATGCTTCCAAAGAGGTTTATAGCTTGTCTGGTGGTGCATTTGATATAACGGTGGCACCGTTGGTTACATACTGGGGATTTGGTCCTACGCAAAGGGATTCAACCGATACGAATTCAATTAAATCCATAAGCAAGCATGTAGGCATGGATAAGATTAGGTTGGATCAGAATCGAATAGTAAAAGATGATACCTTGGTTACATTAGATTTTAATGCCATTGCACAAGGCTATACGGTTGATGTAATTGCTGAGTACTTGGATCGGCAGTTGATAGAGCACTACTTAATTAATGTGGGTGGCGAAATTAAAGCAAAGGGAATAAACGATAGAGGCAGTATTTGGGTAGTAGGTGTAGAAAGTCCGCTAGAAGAAGTGCAAATAGGGAGGTATGAAGTTGCTGTAGATTTAAAAGATAAGTCGTTGGCAACCTCCGGAAGTTATCGGAAATACAAAGTGGTAGATGGATTAAAATATTCGCATACCATCGATCCAAGAACAGGCCGGCCTGTGGAGCATAATTTACTTAGCGTGTCGGTTGTTACCGATAATTGTATGATGGCAGACGCCTACGCAACAACCTTTATGGTGTTAGGATTAAATGCATCAAAAGTCTTATTGGATAGTTTGGAAGGAGTGGATGCCTATTTTATTTTTGAAGAAGAAGAGGGTGAATGGGGAAATTATGAGACTTATAATTTTAGGAAGGAGATTGTTCACTCTGACACTTTTCTTCTCGAGTAGCACCACAAATTCCACAAGTTCCATCGTCGGTTTGTAACATTGGATTGTTACTACTACAAGTACCAGCAAATTTACCGTCCTTTTTTACTAAAATCTTAATTGCGATTCCTGCAAAGGCTAGTCCTAAAAGCGCTACGGATAAAAGAATTGTTTCCATGTAATAAAATTAATAAATGAATTACATCTAATCGCTAACTTGCCAATCTAATTTTAGGAGCTATGAAAGATAAATTGAAAGAGTTTGAAAGATTGTTGAATATAATGGACGAATTGCGTGAAAAATGTCCGTGGGATATGAAGCAAACCATAGAAAGTATTCGTTATTTAACAATTGAAGAAACGTATGAACTCTCGGATGCCATTATGAACAACGACATGGAAGAGATTAAAAAGGAACTGGGTGATGTATTGTTACACATTGTTTTTTATTCTAGAATAGCTTCAGAGACCAACGAATTTGATATTAAGGATGTGATGGCTTCGCTTTGCGAGAAATTAATTCGTCGACATCCACACATTTATGGCGATGTTAAAGTGACTTCTGAAGAAGATGTAAAACGAAATTGGGAAAAAATTAAACAAACAGAAGGAAAGAAGAAAACAAGTGTATTAAGTGGAGTTCCTAAATCGATGCCCTCTTTAATTAAAGCTACCCGCATACAAGAGAAGGCAAGGGGAGTTGGTTTTGATTGGGATAGAAAAGAAGATGTTTGGAGTAAGGTTGAAGAAGAATTAGGAGAATTTAAGGCAGAGTTAAATGCCGAGGTGGTGGATAGAGACAAAGTTGAAGGCGAATTTGGAGACCTTTTATTTTCGTTAATTAACTATGCTAGGTTTTTAGATATCGATCCTGATACTGCACTAGAAAGAACAAATAATAAGTTTATTGGCCGATTCGATTATATGGAAAAGGGCATCAAAAATGATGGAAAAGAGATCACTAAATTATCTCTATCAGAAATGGATGTTTATTGGGAAAAAGCGAAAGAAATGTTATAGCTTTATATATAAGAATAGTAGCTCGAATGCCCGTTATACAGGGTTGGTAGCGTGAGTTTTAACAAAATAAATTATTATTATAATGGAAGTATTAATTGGAAAAAAAGCACCTTCTTTCAGCGTGAATGCCGTAATTAACGGTGGTGAGTTTGTGGAGGACTTTTCCTTAGAGCAATTTATAGGAAAGAAACATGTTCTTTTATTGTTCTATCCAAAGGATTTTACATTTGTATGTCCAACTGAATTACACGCTTTTCAAGCGAAATTGAGTCAATTTGAAGAAAGAAATGTAGCAGTAGTTGGAATCTCAACAGATACAGAACAATCTCACTGGGGATGGTTACAAGTACCCAAAGAGCAAGGTGGTATCAAAGGGATTACTTACCCGTTGATTGCTGATATCGACAAAACAATCAGTTCTAACTTTGGCACATTAGCTGGCGAATATGATTACGATGAAGAAGGAAGATTAATTTCTGAAGGCAATATGTTTGCATACAGAGGTTTGTTTTTAATTGATAAAGAAGGTGTTGTACAACATCAAATTATCAATAATTTCCCATTAGGAAGAAGTACTGATGAAGCGTTAAGAATGGTTGATGCTTTACAATTCTTCGAAGAAAATGGTGAAGTTTGTCCTGCAGATTGGCACAAAGGTGATGCAGCATTAAAAGATAATCACGAAAGTGTTGCTGAGTATTTAGCAAACAGCTAGAAGATTAATATTAAGGAAAGCGGTGGAAGAAATTCTACCGCTTTTTTATGTCTAAGAATTTTCCTCAGGGTTCAATAACGAAAACGCTATAGCAGCAGCAATAGCACCAGCACAAGGGCCAACAATGTAAAGCCAGAGATGGTTGTAAGAAGTTCCTCCTGTAATAGAATCCATAATAATAGGGCCTAAACCAACAGCAGGGTTGTAGGCACCACCTGATATGCCGCCACCAGCAGCAGAAATTCCTAATACTGTAAAACCAATGGCAACACCATAATAAGAGTTTGCTGCGGTGGGCGAATAAAGTGCTACATAAAGTATTACAGAGGCCAAAAGGAAAGTGAATACAAATTCAATTAGCAGACATCTCCAAAGATCAAAATCTGGCGATGGGGCAGGGAAGAAGCTCTTTTGATAAATTAAATAATAAAAAGCAGCCGCTAAAAATGCGCCAACCACCTGAGCTCCGATGTACCACATTGCCTCCGGGATGTTGATTCTCTTTCGCATGTAAAACACGATTGTTATGGCAGGATTAAAGTGAGCTTGCGAAATGGGCCCACCAAAATAAACCAAAGCAATCAATCCAATCCCAATTGCAACGGGATCTCCCGTCATACCAATAATTAGAACAAGAAAAAAAGTACATATAAGCTCAATCCAATATCTTTTCATTAATTCTGTTTTATTAATTTATTTTTCTAGCTATCATAATTGTTCTCGGACTGCTTTTTTCGTCAAAATTTGCTAATTGGTAATTGCCGTAAACTTGTTCTAAAGAAAAACCACTTTGATCGAAATAAGAAACAAAAGTATCAAGATTTATAAGTTTAACCTTTTCGGTAAACTTAAAATTCATTGATCCATCGTTTATTTCTATCTCTTTAACAATGTGAGTATCATCAATTTTTCTTGAGATATTAAAAACAATGTCGTTTACTTTTATTTCCTCCGATTTATTAAGTGTAGAGTTAATAAAAGCAGGATTCAGATAATCAAGTACTAGTAAACCGTTTTTACGAAGACTAGCGTTTACACTTTGAAGTACTTTTATATTGATAGCATCTTCGAAATATCCAAAGCTGGTGAATAAATTAATCACTATGTCGAAGAAGTTTTCTTTATAAACATCACGCATGTCGTGTTCTGAAAAAAACATACCTGGTTCAATCTTAGATTTTGCAAAGGAAATATTGCTAGGGGATAAATCAACTCCATGAATGTTATTAAAGCCTAATTCATGAAGCATAAATGAATGCCTGCCTCGTCCACAGCACAAATCAAGGATAGCAGATTGAGGGTTGAGATCAAGTTTTCGGTGCAGATTCCTAACAAAATCCGACGCTTCTTGATTGTCTCTTAACTGGTAAAGAATGTGGTAATATTTAGAGTCGAACCACGATTCAAACCACTCTTTTTCCATATTTATTTCCGATGCTGTCATGTCTTTAAAAGTAGCAGGTAATACTTATGAGTTCGTTTCTTTTAAGCATTGAATTATTCGTTTCGTATAAATTCATCAAAATTATTTAAAATTGAGCTCTGAATACGGTAAAAAACAATATATTTATAATACAGAATAGGTGATATATATTGTTTTTTTTCAATGAACAATTCACTAATTCGGGACGTATACAGGTCATGTTGCTGATTAAGAGCGAGGTGACTGCTATAAAAAGGAGGAATGGACATTTACGATCTGTATAAAAGAATGGAAAATCACAACATTATGTTGTCATTTTCTGGCGAAGTAACAGGAGAGTTGTTAGACTCTTTGTTGGCTATTGTAGAGAGTAAATTGGAAACCGTTAAAGAAAATCCTAAAATTAAAAGAAAGGTATACAATGTATTAGTTGAATGCCTTCAAAACCTATATCATCACAGCGCCTCATTTAGCCCTAAAGATGGAGATGCAACTCCAGCCGCATTAAAAGGCAAAAACTCTACTATTTTCATGATGGGCAGAGATGAAAGCCTTTACAATATAATGTCGGGCAATTACATTAAAAATGAGGATATAGAGGGATTTAAAGCCAAGTTGGACAAGATAAACGGCATGGATAAAGAGGGGCTTAAGGCTTATTATAAAGAGGTATTAAATAACGCGCAGTTTTCCGCAAAAGGTGGAGGTGGATTAGGAATGATTGACATTGCCAAGAAAACAGGACAGAAATTAAATTACACTTTTGAGGAGGTAGATAGTGACTTCTCATTTTTTACATTAAATATTCAAATATTACAAATTTAGATCATGGATAAAATTAATATTGAAGGAACCCCAAAGACACCGGCCATTAAGTTAGACCCAGAGGCAGGTATTATTGAAATTAGTGGAAGATCTATTCCTGAGAATTCAATAGAGTTTTATAAGCCAGTTATGGATTGGTTGAATGAATATGCTGAAAATGCAAAGTCTGAAACTGCGGTAAACATTATATTGGAGTATTTTAATACTAGCTCTTCAAAATGCATCTTGGATGTATTTAAGAAAATTGAAGGAATTCAAAAGAGTGGTTCTAGCGAAATGATCATTAACTGGCACTATGAAGAAGATGATGAGGATATGCTTGAGGCAGGTGAAGATTACGAATCTATCATTGATGTTCAGTTCAAGATGATTGAAATGGAAGAATAAAAAATCCTGATAATATTTAAAAATGCTGTATCGCTTGATACGGCATTTTTTTTGCCTTAAAGTGGAGTTTAATTGGAAAAACCGGTCAATGTGACCACCCCATACCGGAACAATGTGACCAGTGATTTCCGGACTAATGTGACCAGGTGATACCGGAGTATTGTGACCACCTAAAAAAGAGCAAATTATCATAAGCTATTGAAGCGTTAAATT
>JABSPQ010000082.1 GCA_013214205.1 Flavobacteriales bacterium | reverse complement strand
GCGAGTCCGTTCAACACGAGGATCTTTCATCCCTGAAAAATACAATAATAAACCTCCTTCTCTCATTAGTATAAATATCTGATTATCAGATAAATATACGTATAATTAACGGCAAAAACAATACAATTAGCTGATATTTAGGCAATTATGATTTAGATGCGTTTGCCCTGGTCTATTTAAGCGTTGGAATTTCCTTTATCTATTTTAATCTTACTTTTACATGTATCTAATTAAACTGGAATGAGCGAAGAGAACAACACTGATTTAGGCGAAGGAACGGAAAACGAAACCGCTCCAGAATCGCAATCTACCGATGAAGCTGAAGCGATCAGAAAAACACTAGAACCACAAAAATCACCAATCGATAATTTCTATAACCCAGAAGGAGAAGCGATTGTGGAACTTAAAAACGCAGTTATTGCACAAAACGCGCACCCTGTTTTATCGGATGTTTCTATCACTATTAGAAAAGGCGAGTTTTATTATTTAATAGGACGAACAGGTGCAGGAAAAAGCAGTTTACTTAAAACGCTTTATGGCGATTTAAAACTTACGAAGGGAGAAGGCTCTGTTGCTTCTTTCGATCTAAAGAAAATAAAAACAAAGCAAGTTGCTTTTTTAAGAAGAAAATTAGGCATCGTTTTTCAAGATTTCCAATTGCTAAACGATCGTTCCATCGACGACAATATCGATTTTGTAATGAAGGCAACTGGCTGGACAGACAAGGCCAAAATGAAAGAAAGAAGAGAATGGGTTTTAAACAGGGTTGATTTAGGCACGAAGGGATTTAAAATGCCGCACGAATTATCTGGTGGCGAACAACAAAGGGTTTCTATTGCTAGGGCGTTAATAAACGATCCCGATTTAATTTTAGCAGATGAGCCAACAGGAAATTTAGATCCAGAAACTTCCGACGATATTATGAAACTGCTCCGAAAAATTAGCGAAAACGATAGAGCCGTTCTGATGGCAACACACGATTATTCTTTAATAAGAAAGTTTCCTTCAAACATATTAAAGTGTAAAGACGGAAAGGTTGTAGAATCTAATCTAGAAGATGCAATAATCTAATTGCGTTGTACTCATTAGAAAAACCATTCGATAAAATAGTTTCCCTTTCTAAAGAAGATCCTGCAAACGGCTGATTAAACAGATCTTTTATTTCTGTTTTCATACTTTCGTCACCGTCGCATACCGCACACAAAGTTTCTAAACCAGTATTAGCTACCATAGGTGTGTTTACCACACAATGCCGTCCTGTATATAAAGCCATCAACAATTTAAGTTTAATGCCTGTTGCCTGAAATGTAGGCAAAACGTTTATTTGAGCATTTTCTATCAACGAGTGGATCTTCTCTGTATCAGCATTGTCTACCAAGCTGCAATTTTCGTGCTTTGCTACCGCAGCACGCAACTGATCCGACGGCTTGTTACCGGCAATGATCAATGGCACATCTATATCGTTAAAAATATTATTAACCAGGTACTGAGCCGCTCCATCATTTTCGTTTACCGATAAATTACCATGATACAATGCGAAGTCGCCTTTGCCTGTTTTAATCTCCACTTTATCGTTTGGATGAAACGCACTTACTTTTTGAACATTAGGAAAGATGCCACTCAGGTAATCATAATCAGCATTTGAAATGGCCAAAATATCCGTTGCCGATTCTAATACCGATTCAAACTTTTTTAATTTATTGGCTTCATTAAAGAAGTAATACTTTCTGAAAATATTTAATTCATTTTCCGCAAGGCTGTTGTAGTAGTCGTGCTCTATATTGTGCATTCTTACCAACTTTTTACGTCTCCACAATCGCGAATCGTCCAAGTAGGCACAACAATGCAATCCTTCAAATAAAATTGGATCGTTGTCCTTTAGCAAATTTGTCATCAATCTATCCGACCTTCTTGTTTTGGTTATATATGGAAGCGAATTAAAAAGAAAGCGCTTGCTTACTTTTCGATCGTAGTAGTGCACTTCTTCGCAGTACTCTTTCAATTCGTCTGCCTCATCTCTACCGTAAACAAAACAATGAAGCTTTATTTTAACGCCCAATCCATGCAAGGCTTTAATCTTGTAAAAGATATCTACCACCCCACCATAGTTTGCAGGAAACGGAACATCAAATGCTATTACGTGTAAGTTTCTTTCAGGCAACTTCTTTAAATATTTCCATTAATACTTCTTCTTCTTTCTCCCAGCACAATTCTTTGGATGCTTTTTCCATGTTGTACTTCCAAGACACCATTTTATCTGGGTCTCCTAACATTTCGTTAATTTTTCGTGCAATTTCTTTTGGATCGTGGTTATCTATTATCTCCCCCACTTGGTAATCGTTGACGATTCTAGCGACCTCAACCAAATTTGAAGCCAAAACAGGAATGCCCGCTTGCAAGTAGTCGAATAACTTATTGGGTAAGCTTAATTGATAATTGATGCTTGTTGGTTTATCCAGCGTTAAGCCAAGGTCAGAATTCCTAGTGTAGTTGGCTAGTTCTTTAAGTGGCACTTTGTCCACAAAAATTACTTTTTCTTGGAGATCAAATTTCTCTTGCAATTCGTGTAAATATTCAATCACATCACCCGACCCCACAATCAACAACACAGCACCCTCTATATATCTCATTGCCTCAACAGCCTCTTCTCCACCCCTATCTACATTGATACCGGCGCCTTGTAAAATTATGATTTTTTCATCTAATGGAAGCCCTAAGTCCTTTCTGGTGAGCTTTTCGGAGTCGCTAATTGTTCTCGGAACATTCCGAACAACCTTTACTTCTATATTGTATTCATCCATATACAATTGAGCGATCGATTTGTTTACTGTGTACACGTAACGCAGTTTTGGAAAGATATTGCGTTCAATTGCCTTCCAAATTATTTTTTTTATTGGATGTGCCGTCAACTCTGGCACTCCGGTATAATATTCGTGACTATCGTATACGATTTTAGCCGATTTCACCCTCGATGCAAGGTAGTTTGGCAGCAAAGTATCCAGGTCGTTCGCCAAATAAACGTCGGCCCTTTCATTAATTAAGAAAAAGAATAACCGGATGGCATACTCTAAATAAAATAATGGCCCCTTATTAAAAATCAGTTTAAATCGGTGAATTCCATATTTCCTATCGGTGATGGGAAGGCTGTTTTTCAGTTCTCTACCAACTAAAATAAGCTCATTATTGTTGTTGTGCAGCGTCGTACAGATTCTATGTACACGTTGATCTGTAGTAAGATCGTTGGTTACCGACACTATTATTTTACTCAATTCTCAATTTTTATTGCGGCTCGAAGATATGCGAAATGCATATCTTTATCCCTAGTCTATATCAATTGAAATCTCAGAACATCATTATCCGACTGAACGAATGAATGTTATAAAAAATTATTCGCTGCACAAATTAAATACTTTCGGCATCGATGTTAACGCAAAATTGTATTGTGAAATTAATTCGACGGATGAATTAATTGAAATTATCGGTTCCGATGATTTTAAAAACAACCAAGTACTCATTTTAGGTGGCGGCAGTAATCTTTTATTTACAAAAGATTATAACGGCATTGTGGTTAAAAACAATCTAAAAGGAATTGAAGTTGTAGAAGAAAATAACGACCACGTTTCGGTGACAGTTGGCGGTGGCGAAAACTGGCACGAGTTTGTGATGCATTGTGTAAACAATAATTACGGGGGTATAGAAAACTTATCTCTTATCCCAGGAAACGTTGGTGCAAGCCCTATGCAAAACATTGGTGCCTACGGCGTAGAAGTAAAAGATACCATTACCAAGGTTGAAGCAATCGATTTATCTGATGGCGCTATCAAGGTTTTCAGCAACGCAGATTGCAATTTCGGCTACAGAACAAGCGTGTTTAAGCAAGAGTTAAAAAACAAGTACCTGATTTCCGCAGTAACGTTTCAACTCACTAAACAGCCAACGTTCAATACTTCTTACGGTGCTATTACAAGCGAATTAGAAGCTATGGGTGTAACTGATTTGAGCATCAAAAACATCAGCAAAGCGGTATGCAACATCCGTTCCTCCAAATTACCCGACGTAAAAGTGACTGGAAACGCCGGTAGTTTTTTCAAGAACCCTGTAATTGATTCATCCACTTTCGAAAAACTCAAAAGTGATTACCCTGAAGTTGCTAATTACCCTCAACCAAATGGTAAGGTAAAATTAGCTGCCGGCTGGATGATTGAACAATGTGGCTGGAAAGGAAAAAGAATTAAGGATTATGGCGTGCATCCTCAGCATGCGCTGGTTTTGGTTAACTATGGGGTAAGTAATGGGCAGGACATCTATAATTTGTCGGGGGAAATAATTGCTTCCGTAGAAGAAAAGTTTTCTGTGACTTTAGAGCGGGAAGTAAACATCCTATAGCTCTATCCTTCTCCAAATCTCCAACTTAAAATCAATACACATATATAATGCCTGTTAATCATTGTCAGTTCGAGTGAATCCCGTTTTTACGGGATTTGTATCTAGAACACAATGATTACAACGTATATCTCATACAAACAGACGTTTTCAATAGTTAGGGCTTGATGAAAAAGTCAGGCTTGTTTGTACAACGAAATGGGTTGAAAATTGTTTAAGGTGTGTTTGAATTCAAGATTTAGAATATGCCACAATTTTATTATTTCAGAAAAAGCACCAGAAGGGGTAAGCTTTTGATAATTAATCAGGTTCATCACATAGAAAATAGTTGCTATCCAACTTTCTGATGT
>JABSPQ010000081.1 GCA_013214205.1 Flavobacteriales bacterium | reverse complement strand
GGACAATTTGCATCATATATATCTATAGACCCTTTATTAGCTTGGTCAACAGGAACTGGCCAGTCGTCTATTTGGAGAGGATCGAAATATTGATATGCAGCCGTTTGACAATAACTAGTATGTTCCATGCCCCAGTTTGCAACCAGCCCTGTATCGGAAGTCGGCATCACGGAATAATATGGGCATTCATCATCCAGCAAATCGACTAATCCATCGCCATCATCATCTATACCGTTGTCGCATATTTCTTGGCCAAAGGATATAGTACTAATTAGTATAAGAAGAAATGGGAAAATTAAAAGTCTCATAATGAAAGGTTTGATGATTTAGTAAACTAAAGCTACCGATTAAACCTACCCCATCCTAATGAGTAGGATTGAATCCATACGAACTTGGGCACTACCTAAAAGTTCTGTGAGCTCATTTTTTTCGTCTAGCGCGGTACGAATTTCATCGGGCCTAATGGCGTCATTCTTTTTGTGAAGAGCAGCTAAACGACCTATTTCATGATCCAGGGTTTGATTCATCTGTTCAAGACCAGAATCAATTTTTTCCATTTTTAATTGCTCCGCTATCTCAGTAGCACTATCAATCATATTTGGAAGTACGCTTTCTACCAACGTTTCATTATCCAGGAGACCTTCGATTTGCCCAGGTATTAGTTCTTTTGTGATTAGTTCTGCTGGGTAATTTCGTGTCACGTCTTCCCCAGAATGATTTACCACAACACGTATGGGTGTGGTGGGTAGAAAACGATCGACATGTATGCCTCGGCTCACTTTTGTTTCGAGAACGAATATCATCTCCAATAAAATACCGGAACCCGAAGCTCCTTTTAGCACCCCAAAACTAGCAGCCCCTGTTCCTAAACTAAGTACCATGTCTAAAGCTCCCGTAACCATCGGATGATCCCAACTCACGAAGCTTAAATCCTCTCTACTCAAAGCCCGTTTCCGATCGAATGTAATGGATACTCCTTCGTCTGGAATGGATGGGAAAGCCTCTCTGTTTGCTCTAGCCGGACGTAACAAATAAGTGCGTGGTGCCAAGTCTTCCATGTCAATACCAAAGTGTTCGAATATCTTGGTCATGTATATTTCAAGCTCCAAGTCTTTGTCGGCTGCTTTGATTTTCGTTATTAATTTTTCCACTACCGCGGGTCTAAAAGAGTTCATTTCGAGCAAACGGTCTCGCCCATTGGCTAACGTTTTTTTGAGTTCTTTGTGATATACCGCAGTATCCAAAATCAGTGCATCGAGCTTTGTGCTTATATCAGATGAAGAACTAGCCTTTGAGATATTAATCAACCTATCGTTAAACAATTGTCCTATCTGATTCCCTCCTTCCACGTTTTCTTCAAAGGCATTTAACCCTTCGTGAAACCAACGCACCATTACTTCTTGCGGACTGCCTTTAAGGTATGGTACATGAATCTGAATATCTTCCGATTGTCCAATTCGATCTAAACGACCAATGCGTTGTTCCAGTAATTCTGGATGCTCTGGCAAATCGAATAATACTAAATGGTGGGCAAACTGAAAGTTTCGTCCTTCGCTACCTATCTCCGAACAAAGCAATATTCTTGCGCCATTGGTCTCTGCAAACCAAGCGGCATTTCTATCGCGTTGTACAATGGTTAGGTTCTCATGAAACACACCAGCCTTTGCTGTACTAAGTTTTTTCAATGCCTTTTCCAGGGCCAAAACCTTTGATTTAGTCTTGCATATCAGCAATACCTTGGCAGGGTTTAGTTGTTCTAATAGTGCAACCAACCATTCTTCTAAATTGGTGTTTGCTTCCAAAGGAATTAGATGTGCCTTTCGTTTTGGGAAGCCACTAATGGCAAATCTTGTATTTCTAAATACCACTCGACCTGGACCGTGCTGATCTAACAAATCTTCTATCAATTGATTTTTAGCTACAGCTCCTTTTTCTTCCAATCTGGTGATTCTATCTTCTCCAAATAGGTTTTCCAGCAAGGCTTTGTCCTTTTCCTTTAAAGGATTCCCTACAGATAAATCCTCCACAATATTGGCGATCTCTTTGTGGTCTTGCGATTCATTAATAAACTCATCATAATCGGAATACCTTTCTGGATCTAGTAATCGAAGGCGAGCAAAATGGCTTTCTACCCCAAGCTGTTCGGGCGTTGCAGTTAATAACAATAACCCTTTTGCCACTTTACTCAACATCTCAACAATGGCATATTCCGGGCTTACTTTATCTAAAGACCATTCTAAATGATGCGCTTCAT
>JABSPQ010000080.1 GCA_013214205.1 Flavobacteriales bacterium | reverse complement strand
TGCAGAACACGAACTAGTCGCCCAAACACTCTATATTGATTATTATTTTGCTCATCCATATCATTCTTGGGAAAGAGGGGCTAATGAAAATTTAAATGGGCTAATTAGGCAGTATTTCAGGAAAGGTTCAGACTTTACCAGCATTAATGAACAAAGGATTAAAGAAATAGAAGTTAAGCTAAATAATAGGCCTAGAAAAAGGTTTGGATATGAAACACCTACATTGGTAATGAATCAATTCATTATTTAACCCCCAAGTTACATTTATTACTTGAATTCAGCATAGGTTTGTTGGCTTTACTGTAATGTAGAGTGAGGAATAAGGTTTGTCTCTTAGTCCGAGAACGGCCTGCTGAATAAACTCTCTAATCCATCGAGGATTTTCTTAAATACATCGAAATACAACGTTGCAATAAGCAGAATAGACATTAACCAAATAACTGCTGAGTTAACCCAATAGGTATCGAAATACTTGCCACCAACCTTTTTTCTAGGAGCAAAGAAATGAGATCTAAAGCTAGAGCCAGTAGGATCGGCATAAATAGGGTCTGTTTTCTGAATCAACATTCCCTCTGCCTCAATAATCTTGTTCAGCTCATTGCTATTTCTAACTAAGCTTTCTAAGCTTTCATTACTGTATTTGTTCTTCTTTGCCAAGAAAACCTTTCTATCTTCTTTAGTTCTGTTTTGATCACCAATTTTACCATCTTTTCTTTTGTCGGCAAGCTTAAACATTTGCTTGTAAAACCTTTTAAGGTTTCCCAAATACACATCTATTTCATCAAGAACTTCTTCATTTATGCTTTCGGCATTCAATACTTCTAAATCAAAATCGAGCCCTTTCTTTTTAATGAGCATGTCTTTCTTGAACTCAGTTTTGATAAGAGCAATGTTTTCGATCATCTTATCTCTTTCCTCTGGTTTGTCCAAAGCGTTCTCAATTCGAGCTAATTTAGAAATCAGTTTAGGTAACCAATAATTCGTTTTGTAATCGGAAATACTGATTCTTTTATTGTCTACATAATACTCTTTATCAAACTCATTGCGTTTAACTTGATTTACCGCTAGTGCTTCAAAGGCCCAACGCGACACCATTACCTCTCCCGTTAAAGGAACGATACTATGAGAAGAAATTTGAGGGTTTAGCTTGTCGAACTTAACAATTACACCACTAAGTAGAAGTTGTGGAATTAATAAGAAAGGAATTAATATGTATATGGTAACAGCAGAATTAAATGCGGATGAAATATTAAGACCTAACATATTCGCGAAACAGGAGGTAGAGAACAGAATAAACCAATAATCCATGGTCATTCCATGTATTTCTAATATTGAATTGCCAATTAAAACAAACGTAAAGCTTTGAACTGATGACAGAAAGAACATGATTGCAATCTTGGAATACAAGTAGCTGCCACGACTAAGATTGAGGAACGTTTCTCTTTTTAAAATTTTCCTATCTCTAATTATCTCTTCTGCACTTACCGTTAACCCTAGGAATAAGGAAACGATAACAGACATAAATAAGTAGGCAGGCAAATTGCTGTTATCTCTAAATGTATAGCCGAGGGTATTAGAAATATCTGTGCTGTAATACCTAACCAAATAAGCAAGAATTACCGCTAATACGGGTGCTTCCAACATGTTAATTAACATGTATTGTTTATTGGTTAATTTAGATAGTACGTCTCTTGTAATAAAGATTACAAACTGCTTAAGCTTATTCGGAATATTGAAAGTGCTTTTTGGGAACTCTGAAGTAGTTGTTTCGGTATCTGGTTCTTCTTCAATTTGCTCTTTGTAAAAATCGTTGAACTCTGTAGCCGAAATTTTTCTGTTTTCCGTAGCTTCTCCATATTCATCAACTACTTTTGCTTCGATAATGTTAAAAATCTGTTCGGGATTCACATTACCGCACTGAATGCATTCACTTTCGTCACTGTTAACGTGCTGTACTATTTTTTTAAAGTAAACAATTCCATCTACTGGATTCCCAATGTAAATAGGGTAGCCACCTACATCTAAAATGATCAGTTTGTCGAACATTTTAAAAATATCACTTGATGGTTGATGGATTACCACAAAAATAAGTTTGCCTTTTAAAGCCAACTCTTTTAGTAGATCCATAATGTTCTCCGAATCTCTAGAGGAAAGTCCCGAAGTTGGTTCGTCAACAAATAATACCGAAGGTTCTCTTATTAGTTCAAGTGCAATGTTCAGTCGTTTTCTCTGACCTCCACTAATTGTCTTTTGCAACGGACTGCCAACTTTGAGATGGCGTGTTTCATATAAACCAATTGATTTTAATAGATCGATACACAAAGATTTAATCTCTGTATTGCTCAGTTTGGCAAAACAAAGCTTGGCGTTGAAGTATAAATTCTGAAAAACAGTAAGTTCTTCAATCAATAAATCATCTTGCGATATATATCCTATAATGCTTTTAGCCTTTTCTGTTTCGGTATGGATGTTTAAGCCATTGATTAGCACTTCGCCCGATGATGGTTTTTCAATACTATTAAGCACATTGAGTAGGGTGGACTTTCCTGCGCCACTACCTCCCATAATACCTACAAGTTTACCAGATTCTTCTTTGTAGTTGAAATTTTGTACACCAATCTTTCCTCCTGGGAATTTGTATTCTAATGAACGTGCTTCAAACGTAATTTTTGTTTGTGAAGAGTCACTCAAGAATTTACTAATGACATCACTATAGTAGATTGGATTAACTTTTGAACTTCGTATGGATGAACCTGGAGTTAAAATATGAATGCGATCGGTAGTAAGTAGAAGACCATTCAAATAAATTTCATCCTTTCCTTGATAATTGATCACATACATTTTTACGCTGTGCAATCTCAGAACAGTCATGCTGCCATTAAGGTTTTCCGCGTAAATGTGTTTTGCCTCAGTGTATTCTTCAGATTTTACATCGTTGATATAAAGGAAGTTTTTCCAATCAACCATGTCACCTTTGGACAGCTGAACCATCTTTTGGCATTTCTCGAATTCTTGACGAGGAATATTGAATGTTTCGGCAACTGTATTAACAAAATCTTGTTCTTGTTCCGACGCTTCTCCATCTGCATAAATATATTCAAGCGTTCTTAGTAATACAACAATTTTTTGCTTCTGCGCTAATTCCTCATTAATTTGAGTACAGATTTTAAGAATTTTAACAGAATTTAAAGAAGTTCTCTTTCTCTTTTTCTGTTTGTCTTTGCCTTTCTTTTGGCTGGCTTCTACATAATCGTCGAAAACTGTTAAGTATTCGTCAACTAAGGCTTGGGGTAATTGAACTTTTAGAAAAGACCGAACAATATTACGGCCATCCTTCGCTTTTCCCTCCGATTCAACGTCGGCAATAATCGAAAAAAGCTGCATTAAAGCCCTTAATATCCTTTCGCTCATTTAGTGTCTGTTTCGTTGAATGGTCAATCAAATGAAATAAGAGATTGTTTAAATCGCTTTATCGGTTTGGTTGAGAGTGTTACTGTTTAAAGCCAATTAATAAAACTGCACATCCCGAAGCCATATTATCGCCATTTAGCCTAGCTTCAATAATGCAATTTATTGTTGATTTAATTTTGAAATCCCAATATGGCGCATTTCTATATTCATCCGTAGCGAAATCTTTATTTGAGAACAAAAGATTTCTTTCTTCATCGTACAAAGAAAATTCTAAATTACCATTCTCTAAACCAGTGCAACCGCTTATTCTATATGTGGAACCTCCATAAAACGTACTGTAAAATTCAGCGTTTTGATCTCCTAGTAACAAGGCTCTGTAAGACTGTCCGTCTGAAACAAATCCATTATCGAAATTACGTTCACACAATGTAGCTATTGTATCACACTGTGCGTTACTTTCTGTGCCTAATCCAAGGCTTACAGCCATGAAGAAAATAACAATACCGGTTTTTAAGCTATTCATCTTTATTCTACTATTTCGTTTCTTATGCTAGCAATCTTTTCTGATATACTACTGATTTGTTCGTCTGTAATAACAACTTTACTCTCACTATTTATAGTTGTTAAGTTATTAGCAGCGTCGTGAGAAGACTCCTTAAATTCGTAATTGAACTCAACATTGTCAAACTCTTCAGCCAATTCAATTAGTTCGTCCGTTAATTGTGCAAAATCAGGATCATCATAATAAGGCATCAATAATTTGATCAGATTATCGATTGTGTTTTTTTGAGTTCCAATTCTGTCTTTAATTTCTTGGCTATCCTGAATTTTAAGAATGTTTGTTATAAAGTATAAGCCTTCAATCCAACCACCAGCTAGTACTAGTACGCCAATGTCGCTTCTTTCACTCGTTTTAAGGTAAGAATCGGCAGCTCTATATGCAACAGATACTAAACTAAGAATAGAATCTTTTTTTCCTAGATTATTTTCAAATCTTGCTAGTGTTTTAGCATCAAATGCGCTTGATACACCTAAATCATCCGCAAGTCCTCTAATCGCCTTTAAATAAGATAGTGCATCTTGTGTTTGATCGTAACAAGTAACATAACCTAAATCTGCACCATAAATTCCTAAATTTATCGCTTTCGACATAGTTACGGAATATGTGGCAGCTTTACTTGGCAAATTTAACATGTCAACATTGTAGCTCGCACCTGTTTGTAATATCAAAAGTGACGTTTGAATTGGTGACGGTAAGCTAAAAACTGCATCGTCCATTTGAATAAGCCTGCTCCCTTGTATAGTTTTCATTGGGTCAGCATCCTCAGTAACAGCGTCTTCGTTGTCTACGGACTCGCCGCATCCGAAAAGAAAAATTGATGATGTAAAAACAATTAAAATTGATTTTATTATAGCTTTGTTAGAAGATATCCTCATGGTTGTTAAAGTGTTTCTATATGGTTGCAAATAATGAAAAAAATATGACTTCACAAAGGATTCATATAGTAAAAGAGATGCGTTTTCAGAGAGTTAATATTGGGTTAAATAATTAAATAAATTCTTTTTGACACAAGTAGGTACATATGTGGAAGTCATCATCCCATTGGCATTAAACGGAACATTCGTCTATGAGGTTCCAAATAATCTGATTTCCGATTTAGCTGTGGGGATTCGTGTGGTTGTTCCGTTCGGTGCAAAGCGCAGTTATTGCGCGGTAGTAAAGGAAATTCACAACAACAAGCCTACCGGATATGAGGCGAAATTGATTAACGCAATAATTGACGGCAAACCAATTCTTACCCTTAAACATTTGCAGTTTTGGGAATGGATGGGGAAATATTACATGTGTAGCGTTGGCGATGTTATGAATGCTGCCCTTCCCGCAGGATTGAAAATTGATCACTCCGACAGTATTTTATTGAATCAATCGTTAGAATATAACAAGAACGTTTTGTCTGACAATGAATATTTGGTTGTTGATGCCCTAGAATTGCAAGGTTCTTTAAAAGTAGAAGAATTAGAACTCATTGTTTCTAAGAAATCTGTGCAAGAGGTGGTAAGTACACTTATCGACATGGATATTGTACACCCAGAACGATTAATTACTGAAAGGTATACGCCTAAATTAAAGGCTTATGTTGATTTAGGAAAGTCGTTGGTAGCAGACGAAAGCTTGTTAGAGGCGAAACTCGCAGAACTTAAAAGAGCTCCAAAACAAACAAAGGTGCTGCTTTCCTTGTTACACTTAAGTAATTATTATGGTGAAGGAGTTAAAGAGGTATCTAAGGAGGAATTATTATTGGATGCCGATGCTACTTCGGCAACAGTAAAGCAGCTTGCGGATAAGGGTGTTGTAGAGATTTGGCAAAAGGAATTGGATAGGATTGATAATTCTAATGCCGAGATAATTGAACTTCAAACTTTAAGTGAAAGCCAAGAGAGGGCTTATGGAGAAATTGTTAGCGTTCATGCCAAACAACAAATCGTATTGCTGCACGGAGTTACTTCGTCTGGCAAAACGGAGATTTACATGAAACTGATTCAAGATACTTTCAATCAGGGGAAACAAGTTTTGTTTTTGGTGCCAGAAATTGGCTTAACCACACAGTTGACACGTCGCTTGGCGTCTTTTTTTGGAAATCGATTGGGTGTTTATCATTCTAAATTTAATGCCAACGAAAGGGTGGAAATCTGGAGAAAGGTTGGCACATCAGAAAAAAGTCATTCTTTAATTGTAGGCGCTCGATCAGCTTTATTTTTGCCTTTTAAGGATTTGGGACTGGTAATTATTGATGAGGAGCATGAGACTTCATACAAGCAGAGCGAACCAGCTCCACGGTATCACGCTAGAGATAGCGCCATTAAATTGGCATCGCAATTTGACGCTAAAGTACTGTTAGGTACTGCTACACCTTCGGTAGAGAGCTATTATAATGCGCTTTCGGGTAAGTTTGGATTGGTAGAATTGATGGAGCGCTTCGGAAATGTTAGTCTTCCAATTATTTCTAAAATCGATTTAAAACGAGAGTATAAACGGAAAACGATGAAGGCGCATCTCTCTAAAGAATTGTTTACCGCCATTAACGACACATTGGAATTAGGGGAGCAGGTGATGCTTTTTCAGAACAGAAGAGGGTATTCACCTTATTTAATATGTTTGGGTTGTGGCGAGGCAACAAAATGTATTAATTGTGATGTGAGTTTAACTTACCACAAAGGCATTAACAGGCTTAAGTGTCACTATTGCGGATATGTAGAAACCTCGTCTACAAGTTGCAAAGAGTGTGGCGATACGGATTTGAGATTGGAAGGATATGGAACAGAGCAAATAGAGGAGGAGCTAGAAATTCTTTTCCCTCAGGCTAAAATTGCTCGAATGGATATTGATACTACTTCTAAAAAAGATGCTTTTTCTAGAATTATCGGCGATTTTGAAACGGGTGTAATAGATATTCTGATAGGAACACAGATGATCTCAAAAGGATTCGATTTTAAGAATGTTTCGTTGGTGGCAATTATAAATTCGGATAACATGCTGAACTTCCCTGATTTTAGGGCTTTCGAAAGATCGTTTCAATTGATATATCAGTTTTGCGGTAGAGCGGGAAGGAGAGAGAAGACCGGCAAGGTTTTGCTTCAAACGTTTAATCCCGATCATCAGGTTGTTACCAATATATTACGGCATGATTATATTGGCATGTATAATTCGGAAATCGCCGAAAGGGAAGCATTTAAGTATCCGCCGTTTGTTCGGTTAATTAAAATTGTGATTAGGCATAGAACAGAAGCAGTGTGCAGAAGTACATCAAATCAATGTGGATACGGATTAAAGCAGCAATTTGGAACAAGAGTCCTTGGTCCCGAAACACCGTTTTTGTCGAGAGTAAGAGGGTACTTTATAAGAGAAATCTTAATTAAACTCGAAATCGCGTCTTCTTTACTTCATGTAAAGCGAGAAATTGCTCAAATAATTAAAAAAGTTAAATCTACAAAGGGAAATAGCACATGCCGAATTCATATTGATGTAGATCCGAGTTAAGGTAAAATGTTAAGTGAGGAAGTGTAAAGTGTGAAATAAGGTAGGATTAGGTCTTAATTAAGAGTGGGGCATTTCCAGAAGGACTTAACACTTTACATTTAAAACTTAACACTTGAAAAAACATCTAAAACTTCACACTTTCAATACTTCAAGCTTGAAAATCTAGTATTGTTCTTTGGTGTTAGGGAAGTCTTCCGATTTAACATCTTCAATGTAGCCTTCTACTGCACCTTTAATGTCCTCGAATAAATTTAAATAACGACGTAAAAAACGAGGGGAGAATTCTGTTGTAAGTCCAAGCATATCGTGTAAAACTAAAACTTGCCCATCTACTTTGCCACCCGCACCAATTCCAATTACTGGAATTTTTAATTTTTTTGCAACCTGGCCAGCTAAGTTTGCTGGAATTTTTTCTAACACAACTCCAAAACAACCCGAATTTTGCAATGCAGTGGCATCGGTAATTAGTTTTTTTGCCTCAACAGCCTCTTTGGCACGCACCGCATATGTTCCAAATTTGTATATAGATTGAGGTGTTAAACCTAAATGGCCCATAACCGGAATTCCTGCCGAGATAATTCTGTCTACAGATTCTTTGATTTCAGTGCCACCCTCCATCTTAATGGCATGGGCACCAGTTTCCTTCATTATTCTAATAGCAGAACTAAGTGCCATTTTCGAATTTCCTTGGTAAGAACCAAATGGTATATCAACCACCACTAAAGCTCTTTGTACTGCTCTAATTACAGATGCAGCGTGGTATATCATTTGATCCAATGTAATTGGAAGGGTAGTTTCGTGCCCCGCTATAACGTTTGATGCAGAGTCACCAACCAAAATTACATCAATGCCAGCTGCATCAAGAATTTTGGCCATAGAGTAATCGTATGCCGTAAGCATCGAGATTTTCTCTTTGTTCAATTTCATTTGCTGCAACGTGTTTGTCGTTACTTTCTTAGACTGACTTAGCGGTAAATTATCCTTACGTTTATTCATCTTATATAATGGTAATGCGCCACTAAATTACGAAATATGATATTAGTTGATTGCTATATATATGATGTCATTTTATTCAACTGACGATATGTCACTTAGTTTGTCAGTGTTTTATGGCTGTTGCAGTAGATGTTTCATGCCAAAATTACATCTCAAGTCATATTTATGCAATGGCACAGTGATTGATTATGCACAACCAAACAAAAAAATAGAACAATGGGTAAAATAATAGGTATTGACTTAGGTACAACCAATTCCTGCGTAGCAGTAATGGAAGGTAATGAGCCAATAGTAATTCCAAACAACGAAGGAAAAAGAACAACACCATCAATAGTGGCGTTTGTTGAAGACGGCGAGAGAAAAATTGGCGATCCTGCCAAAAGACAAGCAATTACCAATCCTGCAAAAACGATTAACTCTATCAAGAGGTTTATGGGATCTTCATTTGCTGAAATCGCTAACGAAGTTGAAAGAGCTACATATGGAGTAGTAAAAGGCGATAATGATGCTACGAGAATTAAAATTGACGATAGACTTTATTCTCCGCAAGAAATTTCGGCAATGGTATTGCAGAAAATGAAAAAGACTGCTGAGGATTATTTAGGTCAGGAGGTAACAGAGGCAGTTATTACTGTTCCTGCATACTTTAACGATTCGCAAAGACAAGCTACTAAGGAAGCTGGTGAAATTGCTGGATTAGACGTAAAAAGAATTATCAACGAGCCTACAGCTGCTTCTTTGGCATATGGTTTAGATAAAAAAGGTCAAGATATTAAGATTGTAGTGTTTGATTGTGGTGGTGGAACGCATGATGTTTCTATCCTTGAATTAGGTGATGGCGTATTCGAAGTAAAATCTACTGATGGTGATACTCACTTAGGTGGCGATGATTTCGATCATGTAATTATTGATTGGTTAGCTGATGAATTCAAAAAAGATGAAGGAATTGATCTTAAGAAAGATCCAATGGCGCTTCAAAGGTTGAAGGATGCTGCTGAGAAAGCAAAAATTGAATTAAGTAGCTCAACTAGTACTGAGATCAACTTGCCTTACATTATGCCAGTTGATGGTATTCCAAAGCACCTTGTTAGGTCTTTAAGTAGAGCACAGTTTGAGCAATTGGCTGACAGCTTGATTAAAAGAACTATCGCTCCTTGTAAAAAAGCAATGGAGAGTGCTGGTTATAGCCCATCTGATATTGATGATATTATCTTAGTAGGTGGTTCAACTAGAATTCCTGCAATTCAAGAAGCAGTTAAAGCTTACTTCGGAAAAGAGCCTTCTAAAGGTGTTAATCCTGATGAAGTTGTTGCTTTAGGTGCAGCTATTCAAGGTGGTGTTTTAACTGGTGAAGTTAAAGGCGTATTGTTGTTAGACGTTACGCCTCTTTCTTTAGGTATTGAAACAATGGGTGGTGTGTTTACTCGATTAATCGAAACTAATACTACTATTCCTACTAAGAAATCTGAGACTTTCTCTACAGCAGTAGAAAATCAACCATCGGTTGAAATTCACGTGTTACAAGGTGAAAGATCTATGGCTAAGGACAACAGAACGATTGGTAAATTCCATTTAGACGGAATTCCACCAGCGCCTAGAGGAACTCCTCAAATCGAAGTTTCTTTTGATTTAGATGCTAATGGTATCATTAGTGTATCTGCTAAAGATAAATCGACAAACAAAGAGCAATCAATTAGAATTGAAGCTTCTTCAGGATTGTCTGATGCTGATATTGAAAAAATGAAGCAAGAAGCGGAAGCTAATGCTGATGAGGATAAAAAAGCAAAAGATAAAGTTGATAAGCTGAATGCTGCAGATAGCATGATTTTCCAAACTGAAAGCCAGTTGAAGGAAATGGGCGATAAACTTCCTGAAGATAAAAAGGCTCCGATAGAGGAGGCTTTGAAAGAGTTGAAGGAAGCACACACTAAAGCGGATATTGAAGCGATTGATAAGAGCATGGAGAAACTAAATACAGTATTCCAAGCTGCTTCACAATATATGTATCAAGGCGACGGTGCCTCTGAGGGTGCTCCAAATGGCGCTCCTAACGGAGAAGCCGGTGGTGATGAAGTAACCGACGTTGACTTCGAAGAAGTTGTTGAAGAAACTGCTGAAACTGAGGCTAAAAGCGAAGAAAAAGAAGAGGCTAAGAAATAGTAATCTTATTTTTCATAAAATAAAAAGTCTCATCTGCCAATTGGCGGATGGGATTTTTTTATTAATGGCATGTAGCTTGATAAAATACAGTTTAGAGTAACGTGTTTTGGTTATTGCACTTAATGATGGAAAGCGTGTTCGAGCATCGCTAATAATGCAAAAGGGGATAGTAAGGCAGCAGACTAGTTAATAGAGACAGTGTTTTTGCAGTACTAAATATGTAAAGTAAATGAGAATGAAAGTATACTGGAACGAGAATAACCCTAAGTAAGGGGGTTAGGTAACTGAAATGTATTTGTGGTTGTAGTACCGAGTTATGGGACTAATAAACTTTTTCTTTGTCTAGCTCTCCATCTACGTACGTTTGTTCTTTACTTGGATCGCCTTTATCATTAAAGAAAGTCCATTTCCCGATCTTTACATATTCAAAAATAGAGTCGTCGTACTTATGCTTTCCTTCTAGTTTTGTACTTCCCGTTTCATAAAAAGACATATCACTAAACAATTTCTTCTTTGCGTTGGTTAGCTCAAAAGAAGCTTTTAGTTTTCCCGAATCGAAATAAGATTTTTTAAGTAAAAAATAGTCGCCGCTTTTATGGTACTCCTCCTGATAAACGAGGGTATGGGCACCGTTATTAAGGTAATCGTCGCGTTTAAACTGATAGCCGTACTTATATGCAATCTCTGTTTTAATTACATCTTCAGGGAAGTAAGTTTTCATAGAACTTTTAATATCGTCGAACGATTTAAACTGTCTTTCTACATTTCCATTTTTATAATAGTTCTTGTAAGTAGTTACTTCACCATTTTCGTAATATCCCTTATGTAAGATTTCTCCGGTCGAGTAAAAATCTTCAACCCAGCCATCACAGCCATATCCATCACAATTTCTGATAGAATCGCCGCCCATTTTGGTGCTTAGTTTGTCGTAGACATAAATTCCTTTTATTTCATCGACAACATCAGCCTCATTGTATGAGTTTGATTGTGTGTAACCTACAGATGCACTACTAAGTATAATCAATGAGACTATTGCTGTTCGTACTCTTTTTAAGAGTATAATTTTCATAACAGAAAACTTATTTAAGACTTAATTTGGTTGTATGGTTATACGGGAAGTTACAAAAAAGGTCACGAATAAATACGTAATTATAGGTCTAGTTAATTATAGATAACTACAAATTACTCGTAATCAGTTCTTTTCTAAATTATTTTTTTTGCAGAAATACGTTAATCTGCCAATTTGGTTGTTTTAAGGGCTTTTTATCAGTAAAAACGGCATTTACATGTGGGTTTAATCAATATCTTTGACAAAAATAATTCTACAATTAATAATGGCTAAAATCGATGCATTTAATCTTCCTGTAATGGAAATCTTTTCTTCTATTCAAGGCGAGGGCTTTTTTTCTGGTCAAGCTGCCATATTTGTACGTTTGGGAGGCTGCGATGTGGGATGCCATTGGTGCGATGTCAAAGAGAGCTGGGATGCTGGTGCACACAAAGTTTTGAGCATTGATGAGATTTGTAAACAAATAGAGGAATTTGAAGGAAGTACTAAGTTGGTAATTGTTACTGGTGGCGAACCTGTAATGTATCAACTAAACGAATTAACCGACCTGTTAAGAGGAAAAGGGTACCGAACACACCTCGAAACATCTGGAGCATATGAGCTAACTGGCGATTGGCATTGGATTTGCTTATCACCTAAAAAGCGAGCAGTACCGACAGAATCTATCTATGCTAGGGCAAATGAGCTAAAAGTTGTTATTTATAATAGAGACGACTTTACATGGGCAACAAACGAAAGTGAGAAAGTAGGCGAAGATTGTAAACTATATTTACAACCAGAATGGTCGAAAGTTGAAGAGATTAAAGAGGATATTGTGAGATTCGCTAAAAATAATACCAAATGGTTAATATCATTGCAACAACATAAATATTTAAATATCAGATAGCATGCTCAAAAGATTCCTAGTCTTATTTCTTGTAATTCTGTTAGGAACAACTGTTTCTTTTTCTCAACAACAATTTACTACAGAGTCAAAAAAAGCGATTAAATCTTACCAAGATGCTTTAAGGTTATTCAATACTAAGTTGTACGACCAGGCTTTGGCGGAAGTTGAAAAAGCTATTAGTAAAGATGGTGCTTTTGTAGAAGCATATTTGCTTTGTGCTTACATCTATATTGATAAAAATAATGCAGAAAAATCAATCGAATTCCTTGAGAAAGGAATAGCAGTAAGTCCAAGTTATTTTCCTACTACGTTTTTTACTTTGGCCACTATTGAGATGAGTCTTGGTAATTACGAATCTGCCATTAAAAATTATGGGTTCTATTTAGATCGGGAAAGAGCGGATGGCCGAACAAGGGCAATTGCGAAACATCAGATTGATAATTGCAACTTTGCTATACATGCCATTAAAAATCCAGTTCCTTTTAAACCCGTTAACATGGGCCCTAATATAAACACAAAATTAGCAGAGTATTATCCGGCTATAACTGTAGATGGAAAACGTTTTATATATACGAGAAGACTGCCTGATGCGAGAAGCTCGATGATGTTTCAAGAAGACTTTTATGTTAGTAATAATGAAGGAGGAGCTTGGCAGAAATCTTACAATATAGGCCCACCGATTAATACTTATATGAATGAAGGTGCTGCAACAATCTCTCAGGATGGTAAATTGCTAATTTTTGTAGGCTGCGAAGATGAGAATGGTTACGGAGCAGACCGAAATGGGCATGGCAGTTGCGATTTGTTTTATGTTTTTAAAGAAGGTAATAGATGGTCGAGACCAAATAATATGGGGCCAGTTATAAATTCTCGAGGATGGGATAGTCAGCCTTCATTTTCTTCGGATGGTAGGACTTTGTATTTTGTTAGTGGCAGAAAAGGCGGATTAGGTGGAAAGGATATATGGATGAGCAGACTGGGTAAGGACAATGTATGGAGTGTGCCAATGAATTTAGGGCCTAATATCAATACTAAAGGAGGCGAGGAAAGCGTATTCATTCATCCAGATAATCGAACAATTTATTTTGCATCCGATGGGCACGTGGGGATGGGAGGTCTCGACATTTATATGTCGAAGAAGGATGAGAATGGTAATTGGGGTAAGGCGGTTAATTTGGGATACCCAATTAATACATCAAAAAATGAGAATAGTTTGTTGGTTGATGCGAAAGGACAATTGGCTTATTTCGGATCTGACAGACCTGGTGGATTGGGAGGTATAGACCTTTATCAATTTGAATTGCCTGCTCAATTTAAACCTGAATTGGTAACGTATATGAAAGGTGTTGTTTACGATGCAAAAACAAAGAAGAAATTACGTGCTAAGTTCGAATTGATTGACTTAGCTAGTGAAAAGGTTATGGTAGAGTCGTTTTCTGATGGTTCCAATGGTGAATTTTTGGTATCGTTGCCTTACAATAAAAATTATGCGCTAAATGTATCTAGGGAAGGATATATGTTTTATTCGGAAAACTTTTCATTAAAAGAAAGTTCTGTGAACAAACCTTATTTAATGGATGTGCCTTTACAGCCAATTGTTGAAGGCGGGGTGGTTGTGTTAAACAATATATTTTTCGAAACTGCAGCATTTGATTTGAAAACCGCATCGAAAGTAGAATTGAAGAAATTAATTGAATTTTTGAATGCCAACAATAGCTTAATAATAGAAATTGGCGGACATACAGATAACGTTGGTAGTTCTGCTAGTAACAAAGAATTATCTAACCAAAGAGCCATGGCTGTTAGGTCGCATCTAATTGAATTCGGAATTGCTGCAAACCGAATTTCCTTTAAGGGCTATGGTGATGAAAAGCCAGTAGAATCTAACGATACGGAAGAGGGGAGAGCGCTCAATAGAAGAACAGAATTTACTGTAATCAGTAAATAGTGAAATTACATTTGCACTAAGTCCATTTTACAAACGTCACATTTTCCTTCGGTATCACTGCCGCTACCTTCACATTTCATTGGGCATTGGTAAGCAAATTCTTTTAGTTCTTCCGTTTTAACTTCTTCGTTAGTTGCTTCTCCGTTGTTTGTTTCTCCTTCGTTTGAACAACCTATTACGGCTACAGTAAGGAGAGAAAAAAGTAAATATTTCATGTTTGTTTAATTTAGAATTTAATAATTATTAATTACACCTCACACAACAGTTATGGAACGAGGAGTATTACTTTACTTAACTGCGTCTTGCACCCGCAGCAGTTTTACTAATAAAGATTCCAATAAATCGAGTTGGAGCATATTGGCACCGTCTGAAAGTGCTTCTGCAGGATTGGGATGTGTTTCAATAAAAATCCCATCTACATTGTTTGCAATACCTGCTTTGGCAATTGTTTCTATCATACTTGGGTCTCCGCCAGTAACACCACTTGCTTGATTAGGCTTTTGAAGTGAATGTGTAATGTCTAAAATGACAGGAACTCCCAAAGCTTTTAATCGTGGGATGTTGGTGAAATCTACAATTAAATCTGAATAACCAAATGAGTTGCCTCTTTCCGTTACCATTACGTTGTTATTGCCCGACTGTATGATTTTTTCTACCGAAAACTTCATGGCATCGGCAGATAAAAACTGACCTTTTTTAATGTTTACGGTTTTGCCTGTTTCTGCAGCTGCAACCAATAGGTTCGTTTGGCGACAAAGAAAAGCTGGAATCTGCAAAATGTCGGCAAACTCGGCAGCCATAGCTGCTTCTTGCGTTTCGTGAATATCAGTAACAATTGGAAGCCCAAATTCGCTTTTTACTTTCTTTAGTATGGTTATTGCTTCCTCGTCGCCAATGCCCGAAAATGAATCCAATCTTGATCGATTGGCTTTTCTGTAAGATGCTTTAAATACGTAGGGTATAGAATACTTGTCTGATAAGGCTTTTACTTTCTCCGCTACTCTTAAGGTTGTTAATTCGCTCTCTACTGCGCAAGGGCCGGCTAGAAGTAAAAAATTATTCGAATTCTGATGATCTAGGCCTTCAATATTGTATTTCATTAAAACATTTTTTGCAAACTTAAGTAATAGCTCTGACCATTAAAACTACTAGGTGCAATTAAAGCATCAATATTTGAACTGCCCAATACGATAAGTGTTTGTTTTATGATTACTGTAGATAATTCTATGCCTGTGTTAAACTTCCCATATCCGCCGTATGCCAGCTTAAGACCTGCCATAAACTTTTCGCTCATTTTAAATTTGCCTTTTAAATAGTAGTAGGGGGTATAGTTGGAATTTAACTGATGTCGAATCCCAATAGTAGTATAAATCTTTTTATCGGCAAGAACTTTGGTGCCTTTCACTTGAATCCTTACAGGTAAATTGCTCTTAAAACTTTGATTTACTTCAGTTATCGAGGTTTCTGAAACAATGCTGCTTTTTGAGATTTCCGGCATCAACGAATCATTAAAGGTTAGTAGGTTTTCGATTGCTATGCCTTCAAAGTGAAACTCATCATCACTTGTGTAAGTAGCCGATAAATTGTTCCATGAAATTACGCCAAGGTCGCTAATTTTTAAGCTGGCATTGTCGCCGTTTTCATAATCAACCACCACGAAAAAATCAGAAGAAACTCCGATGCCATTCAGGCTTCCCAATCCTATTTTTGTTTGATCCGTAATGTTATAGCTTCCATCTAATGCTAGATCGATATATTCTGCATTGTCTTCCATATACAAGGTAGTACCCTCGTTAAGATTAAAACTAAATCCGTTGGTGCCTTTTACAAACGAAACACCAGCACCAACTGTTATAGTTTTTTTATCGGATGTAAAAGCTTTGAAAGCACCTATTTGAAACTGCTCGTATTTTAACCTATTTCCACTTGATTTTAATTCAACGGTTTCGCCAAGGAACATTTTGTTACCATAAAACATTAAATCGAATATGTCTTTAGAATAACTTAAGTCAAAATGGTCTCTTGCTTTAATGCCGATAAAGTAGCCTGCATCTGCCATTCCAAGAAATTCTTCTTTTTTCTGACTAAAAACAGCACTGAATGCTAAATCAAACCCTGCTAGGTTGGCCTTATCATTATGGTTAGCAGACGTTAAATCTTTTAAATCGGAATCGATAAAATCGGCAGAAATAAAATCGTTAGAAATAGAAGTACTGTTTAAACTATACGCCCCGTCTATTACTAATATGCTCCAATTTGCGCCATTGTAATCGAAGGTTTCAAATCCAACAAAGCGGTCAATCTGACTAAATGTACTTGTTGAACAGAAAAGGGATAAAATAAGGAGGGATTTTTTCACGCTACAAATCATCTACATTCAAAATAAATTCTCCCGTTAAAACGAATTCGAGTCCATATTCTTCATAAATTTTTAAAGGAGTTGCTGTAGGCTCGGTAGTAAAGTCTGCAATAATCAGCATGTTTTTTGTGAGCTTTAAATTTTCAACTTTAGTATCAGATAAATCGATGAGGAACTCTGATCTAGTGCTAGATGATACCTTGTTTGTAATTGCATCAACGGAACCAGACTCCAGATATCCTTTCTCTGTAAAGAGAGAATCTATCACCGAATTATTATCGTCGAGGAAATAAAATTGAAAATTTGAGGAAATTGGAAATCCATTGTAGGTGATTAATTTTAATGTAATTCCTTCAGTTTCTGCAAGGGATGCATCGTCGTCTAATTCAAAACCGAGGGTATCCGTAAGTATTAAGCCATTTGCCACCAAACCGAGAGGGACTTCTAAATTCATTTTTGCTCCTACTTCCGATCCGAAGTGAATAAAATCTGTACCAGAGTTTTGAGGATTTGGCCAGGGTACTATCGACTGGGGATTTATGAACACTTCTATTGTATAGTCAATCTTGTTAGGTAAAATTTCGATAATCCCTTTCGCATCATCATTTGGAAATTCAATTTTTTCTATAACGGGGGTAATGGGTAAGATATCTTCGGGAGCCAGCAAAGTAACAGCGCTAACAGAAGTACTGAAGGAAGCCCCTGTAAACGAATTGGTAGCTGTAATGTTAGAAATACCAGCTTGTAATACAATCCCAATCTCATTGCTTAATTCAATATTAAAATCGATCGAATCGAATTGAAGCGCATTAATAGGACTTGAAGCCAGCTTGTCGAAAATGTCTAAATCAATAGTATTGGATCCAAATGTAATAATATCGTCCCAAACATACCCCGTGGCATATTCTGGCACAATGTTTTTTAATGCATAGTACACCTCAACAGAATCGGATTTAGAAAGCGTGATTACCTTTCCTGTGTATTTAATAGTTCCCTCTAGATAGTGATACATAACGTTTTCCTTATCGCCATTTAAACCAGTCAAATCAAGTGAGTACCCATCTAACGGAAACACAAGACTATCTACTGTTGTTTTAGGCGGTACAGCTATATAAGCCGAAAATGCTTTAGAACCGTTGGTAGACAGTGGGATTTGGTAGTTTAAATACAAAGTGTCTTCAAGCGTATTTACTACATTAATTAAAAATTCTCCTGATTTTACGCTCACAGAATTTAAGTATAATCCATCCAATTTTAACAATTGCTCGTTGGCTAAATTAATAACAGATTGTTCTGGAAAAATAGCGGTGGCCGATTCAATTATAAAATCTTTCTGCGAAGCTGTAAATGTTATGGCATCGCTGGTATCTATTTTAGAACCAGCCGGCAGTATTAAATCTAAATTAACCAAGGCAACTTCCACAACTCCTTCTATCGTTTTTCCATCTAGTATTAGTTCTTCAGAGTGCGATTCGCCGGCATCAATGGATGGTATGCTAGTGCTTCCAATAACTTCACCGTCGCTAATGTTTCTAACTTCAATCTCTATGTTAGTTAAGTTAAAAGGTAAATCGTTGTCTATTTCTAGTACAAAAATTCCCTTTGAGAGCGTAACTGTTTCAAAATAGGTGGTAAAGTCAATGGTGTCTGAAGTTGAAACTCCTTCGAATGTTTGATCGGTAGGCAAGGAGAATATGGTTAACAATTGAATGATCGCTTGCTCTTCAGAAGATAGGTTATTAGCCATTTCGCCAATACTTAAAGAATTGGTAACAGATATAATTCCTAAATCTAAACTGTCTAGCCTTGCTGTGTACTTGGTGGCCGAATCTTGCATTTCGAGCATCGAGTCTATAGTAAGACTAAATAAATCTTGCTGATATACGATAACAAACGAACCGTTGCTATTTTTCTCAATTAATGAATCTGTAAGTAGATCACCAATTTTTAAGGATGATGAAATTAAGGGAGCAACTACCTCAGCTTCCCACGACGGAATGGCCAACTCTCGCTTGCACGATGAGTAAAAAAGGACTGCTAATATTATTAAAATGGGAAAACCTTTTTTGAGCATTTTCGTATAAATCAAGTTCTAAAGTACTCATAATAATGCAGGTTGTAAAGTGTGACGATGTTTTTGTTGCAGTAAAGTATTGTTACTTTGGTCAAAAGGTGTAATTTACGTGCCCCTAAAAAAGCAGAATGAGAGACAAAATTTTTAATAAAACATTTTTTTATTCTTGGATTGCTATATCAACAGTGATGTTCTCAGTGTCCTATGCATGGCATGCATTGATCTTAAATGATTTTATTAAAATCCAGTATCCCGAAAATATTTTTCTGTCGTTGGCAATTGCTGTATACTTGGCTATTGGTGCAATGATGGCAACGGTATTTAGTATACTTGAAGTGGAGCAGGGGTTTGTTAAAAAAGCGTCGTTAATAGGTGCTCTTTCTGGCCTTTTAGTTTACGCAATTGTGTTTTTATTCGGAATATCCTTTAATGGCACTTATAATTTCGATTACCTTTTAGTCGACTTAGGTTGGCAAGCTCTAGAACAGGGGATAGGTGGTGTAATACTGGGCGTTGTTTACGAGCAGGTTACTCTCATCGAAAGGCGCTGGACTTAGTAGTTGTACTTGTCTCCCCACAAAGCTTTTAAATACTTTCTTAACTCTTCCTCTCGTCTGTTTTTCCCAGGTTCGTAATACGTGGTATTCGATATCTCTTTTGGCAAATACTCTTGTGGAGTAAAATTATTTGCATAGTCGTGCGAATAGGTGTATTCCTTACCATAGTTCAGTTCCTTCATTAATTGGGTAGGGGCATTTCTAAGATGGAGGGGTACTGATAAGTTTCCGGTTTTTTTAATATGCTGCATTGCCTTGTTAATAGCCATATATGCAGCATTGCTTTTGGCCGAAACGGCAAGATATGTAGTGGCTTGTGCTAAAACAATTCTTCCCTCTGGCATACCGATGGTGGCAACTGCTTGAAAACAGTCGTTAGCAATAGAAAGCGCATTAGGATTAGCATTTCCTATATCTTCCGAAGCGCTTATTACAAGTCGGCGAGCGATAAATTTAGGATCTTCACCACCTTCTATCATCCTTGCAAGCCAGTAGATAGCTCCGTTGGGGTCGCTACCTCTTATGGATTTAATAAAAGCAGAAATAATGTCGTAATGCTGTTCTCCCGTTTTGTCGTACAGAGCAATGTTTTGTTGAGCTATCTCCGTGATGGCCTCATTGGTAATTACGATTTTTTTCTTGTTGATTGAATTAACTACTAAATCAAGCAGATTTAAAAGTTTACGCGCATCACCGCCAGAAATTCTGAGCAATGCTTCGTATTCTTTAATCTTTATGTTTTTAGTTTTAAGAATTTTATCTTCCTTAATTGCGTTGTCAACCAACCTAATTAGATCATCCTTTTTAAGATTTTCTAAAATGTAAACCTGGCACCTTGATAGTAGTGCCGAAATAACTTCGAAAGATGGGTTTTCTGTTGTGGCGCCAATTAAGGTAACAATACCTTTTTCCACAGCTCCAAGCAGCGAGTCTTGCTGGGATTTACTGAATCTGTGAATTTCATCGATAAACAATATCGGATTGCCCGTGCTAAACATCCCTGTGTCTTTGGCACTGACAATGGCATCTCTAACGTCTTTAACTCCCGAATTAATAGCGCTAAGGCTATAAAATGGACGATCGAGACCATTTGCTATAATGTTTGCCAACGTAGTTTTTCCAGTGCCCGGAGGGCCCCACAAAATCATGGATGGAATAAGCTTTGATGCTAATGCTTTTCGTAATACAGCATTAGGACCAACTAAATGTTCCTGTCCAATGTAATCGTCGAATGTTTTGGGGCGAAGTCTTTCCGCTAATGGCTCCAAGGGTAGAAGGTGTTAGGGGTAATAAATTAATCAACTTTAAGCGGATGATTTTTAGTGTCTCTCGCATTAATGATAAGACCCATTTTTCCGTCCTTCATCGTTCTAATAACAAAAGTTATTATTTTATATGCTTCAAATTCGTAAGCTGTTTTATCCACATCGGAATAGGTAATGGTGCCAGCTAAGCTAATTAATTTTGTGCCTTTTTTGTTGAATGTAATTGTTGTAAAGTCTAAAATAATATCTTCTGTTTTTAGCTGTGCTACAACTTCGTCTATCTTTTCCTGAGACGTTTCTGAAGTTAATTTAAAGCTTCTTGGCAATTCACCAGCAAGAGTTGTTAATGGAATCATTACTACTGTTAGAGCCGTTAAAAGAAGGTTACGTAAGCTGTTTTTCATGTTATAAGTATTAGGAGTTGATAATGTTCAAATATATGTACGAATCATTGCTCAAGCAATTTTCAGACCAATTAAATAAGCACAAAAAGGGAATGTTATCAACTATCTAGAGATGTTCCTGAAATCTCGTTCGTTGAAAAAGGAATTGACGGGATGGTCGAAGGCGTCTTCCTTCATGTAAAGAATACTGCCGTCTTTAGATTCTATAATAAATTTAAAGCTTCGTTGGTTACCGCTTTTGTTTTTATAGTGCATGCGGTAAAGGAATGCAACAGTGGCACTTTGAGATTGCACGCTTTGTTCTATGGCCATTTTAGGAACTATTTTAATACCATAGTTATAAATGTTCTTTATCCTTTCCATGTCCTGCAAGCCTTCTTCCATGTCTTCTTTTAGCACAAACAATGTTTTTTCTTGAATTTGATTCGCATTCTGATTATAGAGTGTTAAGGCTTTCATCGGAGTAATTTTGCCTCCTTTGCTGCCTTCGGCCATGTTGATGTAATTGATCAAAATTCGGACATAGATTTCCATCATATATCCAATTTCGTTCCGAGCATCTTGCGTAAGCGGGTATACGGAGTGTCTTAAATCGTCATATTCGTCGCCTTTCAGCTCCGAGAAATTGCCAGGAATCATTATCGAAGCCAATTTCTTTTTATAGTCTTTTAAATTTGGTAAGTTTTCGCCTAGTAATAGAGTGAGTTGCGGGCCTAGTTGTTGTTGTTTGTTATACTCGTTAGTATACTGATCCATTAAGATTAAGAGAAACGAGGTTTTAGATTTCTTTCTGTATCCTTCAAATTCATCAACCGTAATAAAATCGAATCTAGAAAATGTCCAGTGCTTTTCAACCGCTTCTCTGATGGCTTTATTGAATTCAGTATTGCCTTCGTCGAGTACAACGTAAGTTTTAGACCTTTTAAGAATATCTAGATCCCCCTTCATTATATATCCTAGTTGAGCCTTTGATGATGGCATCAGTAAGAAGAGCGCAAGACTTAAAAGAACTGCTTTGGCATATATGTTTTGATATATAATTCTCATTCTTAATTCCAGTTAAACAAATCGTTTTGTTCTTGGAAGTTTAATAAGTTGCTATTGTAAACGTTAATTCTATTAATTAGTAACTCATGTTACGCATCGTTAAGCCATTTTTGCTAAATTGGGTGTTAATAACTGTTGTACTTCGGTTGTTGCTTTTTTCATTGCCATAATATTTATGTAGCGTTTTAGGCAAAAATGATTTTTACCCTTCCTTATTTTAATCAATTCAAACCGATTGAAAGCTCCGACAGAAGCTATAAAATGGCTTTTTTGTGTAGTGGTGGTTCTTGATGGTGATTTTGCAAAGCACGTATTGGATTTGATCCACTTATGATACTCTTCTACTTTCCATCTC